>NZ_JBANBK010000019.1:0-120402 GCF_053572325.1 Bradyrhizobium sp. UFLA05-112
CCACCCGCAGCCCCGACGCCACCAACTCCATACCCAGACGGTCCGCCGCCACCGCCGCCGAAGCCACCGGCACTGCTCGGAGTGCTGCCCGACTGGCCGCCGAAGCCGCCGCCGCCGCCTGCGCCTCCTGGCGTGTCGCGGTTCCCCCCGCCGCCGCCGCCGCCTCGGGCACCCCCGGTTGTCCCGGTGCCGTCTCCGCCGGACTTGCCCGTAAGACCGCTGATCCCGAGTTGGCCGTCCTGCCCATTGAGGTTGTGGTTACCGCCGGCGCCCGTATAACCACCACCGCCGCCGCCGTCCGGGTATCCGAGGCCGCCGGTGCCGAAAACGCCACCGCCTCCCGCGCTGCCGTTACCTGCCCCGCCGCCACCGGCGCCGAACAATCCACCACCACCGCCGCCATTGAGACCGCTCGGATTTGTCCCGCCTCCAGCACCGCCGAGGCCGCCGCCGCCACCGCTCGTTCCGGCGGCACCGGCACCGCCTGTTGCGCTGTTGTTGTTGAACGAGACGCCGGTCAGGGTGACGTTCGCCGACTGGTTGACGAACAATGCGCCGCCCGCCCGCAGTCCTCCGCCCCCGCCGGAGCCGCCTGCACCGCCCTGGGCAAGGCCGTTAGCCAAGGTAAGATTACTGATACTGACGTTCTGCGTCTGGGCCACGATGGAGCCGGCCACTGCCGCGCTGGTCTTTGTCGCAGTGTCCACGCCGACAAAAAAGATCCGCTGGGTGCCGCCGCCATCGATGGTGTAACCATTGCCGTTGATCGAGAGCGAATTGAAGATCGGCGACAGTGGGCCGGACAGCGTCACATTGGTCTGAATGTTGATCGTGACCGCCGCCGACTGGGCATTGGCGTAGGCGAGCGCGTAGCTCAGCGTTCCGGCTGCACCCGTCGCACCACTCGAAGACGTACCGGGGTCGCTTGCAATCGTGACGGTGCAGGTATTGCCGGCACATTGGGCCTGCGCGACGCTTGCAACTGTCACATTGGCAATTGCAAACCCAATGGCTGCGATCGAGAAAGCCCGCACGCGCATCAGGCCACTCGACGTCATTCCCACCCGCATTCCAACCTCACTCCGCACCGGGCATAGGCGCCGGTTTTGCGGCCTGCACTCGGCATTGCCACGCAAAAGCGGACCATAATCGCGCGCCTGCGGTGCCGATGTGCCCAGAGTCTCAGTCACAGATTCGAGAAACGACTGATGCAATTGCACCACAGTTTGGACGCAAGCGTTGCCGCACGGTTGCCCGCCATTGTCCGAATGCCTAAGTCAGCGCGTCGATATCGGTGCGCTCTTCGTCCGTGCCGCGGGTGTGATCGGGAATGGACGGAGCAACCTTGAACGTGAACATGCTGGCGGACACTCCTGGGCGCGGGGCATATGCGCTCGCACAATTGCGCGCGATGACAACCGACATCTGCGACGTCATTCCGCTCACCGCGGATGACGATTTCCATGTCACCAGCCTCACGATGATGACCCGCAATGCATTGCTGGTCGACACGCGTTCCACCGATCTGGAATACGACCGGACTCCCGCGCACGTCGCCCGCGGCGCGATGGACCACTTCCAGATCACGCTCTGTGTCGAAGGCGAGATGCAGTTCAGCTCGGGCTCGCGCGAGGTGACGTTGGGGCCGGGCGACATCTGCCTGCTCGACATGGCGCAGCCGAACCGGACGGTGTTTCGCGGCGGCGGCGACCGCACACGCCTGATCGCGATCATCCTGCAACGTGCCATGCTGGCGCCGCGGCTAGCACATCCGGATTCCGCGACGGCTACCTTGCTGTCGTCAAATCACCCGCATGCGCGCCTGCTCGCCAACCATTTTGCGGCGCTTGCACTGCCGCCCGACCCTGAAGGCGGCAGCGCCGAGGCCACGATCGAGGCAATCGCCGACATCATGGCCGCGGCTGCGGGCGGCGCAGCCGACATTGCGGCCGGCGTCGACCGCGCCGAGCGACACCTTTACCTTGCGATGATCAAGCGGCGCATCGCAGACAACCTCGAAACCGACGAGCTCACGGCGGGTGAGCTCTGCCGCCACTTCCAGATCTCGCGTGCGAGCCTGTATCGGTTGTTCGAGGCCGACGGCGGGCTTGTCCACTATGTGAGAGAGCAGCGGCTGAATCTCGCTTTGAAGATCCTGATCTCTCCGGCCGCGCAGGACCGGCGCCTGATCGACCTCGCCGTCGACTTGCGGTTCAGCAGCGACTCGACCTTCATCCGGGCGTTCCGCCGCAAGTTCGGCCTGACGCCGGGCGAGCTGAGGGAGCTGTCAGATACCTGGCTTCGCGAGACCGGAGCGGTCCCGGCGATCGACACGGTGCTGCATCAACTGACCCGCCGCCGCAGCATTACAGCCGCCCGACACGGCGCCCCAGCAGCGTTCGGCGGACGGTGAGCGCACATCAAGCGAGCTCCACGCCGCGGCGCTCGGGGATCAGCGCGAGCAGCGCCGCGATATCGAGCAAGTAGAGCAGCGCGAGTCCGGCGATCGCGGTCGGAAAGCCATAGGCTGCGCTGACGATGCCGACCACCAGCGGACCAAAGCCGGCGACCGCGCGACCGATATTGAAGAACACGTTCTGCGCGGTGGCCCGCGCCGCGGTCGGATAGAGCTCGCTCATCAGCGCGCCGTAACCGCCAAGCATGCCGTTGACGAAGAAGCCCATCACGGCGCCGCCGATCAACAGCGCCGTCGCGGCCGTCAGCTGCGAATAGACCACCACCATGATGGCCGCGCCCAGCATGTAGGTCAGGAACGCAGGACGGCGGCCGAAGCGATCGGCGGCGTTGCCGAACAGGAAGATGCCGAGCGCCATGCCCGCAATGGTGACTGATGTCCAGACCGCCGATTGCGTCAGCCCATAGCCGAACCGCGTCGAAAGATAGTTCGGCAGCCAGATCATGATGCCGTAGTAGCCGAAATTCTGCACCGAGCAGAGGATGATCATCCCGAGGCTGATTTTGGTCGTCTCTCTGTCGGCGATGAGCGCGCGGAGCGAAGAACTTGCATCCGCCGGCTTCGCCTTGTGCGCCGTGAAGACATCCGGCTCGTGCAGCCTGCGCCGGATCAAATAGGCGACCAGCGCCGGAAACACGCCGAGTGCGAACATCCCGCGCCAGCCGATGAGAGGCAGCAGGATCGGCGTCACCAGCGCCGCTACGAGCACACCGAACTGCCAGCCGAGACCGACATAGGATGTGGCCCGTGCGCGTTTCTCCGCGGGCCAGGCCTCGGCCACCAGCGCCATGCCGATGCCGAACTCGCCGCCGAGACCAATGCCGGCGATGGCCCGATAGGTCAGGAGATCCCAATAGCCCTGTGCGAGTGCGCAGAGGCCGGTGAAGACCGCGAACAGGACGATGCTCCAGGTCAGCACGCGGACCCGGCCAAGCCGGTCCGACAGCATGCCGAAGACGAAGCCCCCGAGCACCGCGCCGACCAGTGTCCCCGTCACCAGCGAGGCCGCCTGGGGTTGCGTGAGATGGAGGTCGTTCGAGATCGCGCTCAGCATGAAGCCGAGGATGAGAAGGTCGAACCCATCCATGGCGTAGCCCAGCGCCGACCCCCACAGAGCCCGGCGTGCCATGGTATCGACATCCCCGGCACGGGAGGCCGACGGTGCTTCGGCTCCAGCGAGACTGACATCCTGTATTTGGCTCATGGCCCCCGCTCGCCGAACGATCCTCGGGACGATTCCTTGGGATCGTACCCCGTTACGCCGCCACCCTACAGCTCAGACCAGATGACACGCCACGGCGTGCCCGCCCGCACCTTCCTTCAGCTCCGGCGCGCTCTCCGAGCAACGCGGCTGGGCAATCGGGCAGCGGGTGTGGAAGTGACATCCCTTTGGCGGATTCATCGGGCTCGGCACGTCGCCCTTCAACCGGATGCGGTTGCGCTTGAGCTTGGGGTCCGGTACCGGCACCGCGGAGAGCAGCGCCTTCGTATAGGGATGCTGCGGATTGCGGTAGAGGTCGCTCGCCTTCGCGATCTCGACGATGCGCCCGAGATACATCACCGCGACGCGATCAGAGATGTGCTCGACCACCGAGAGGTCGTGCGCGACGAAGAGATAGGTGAGGTTCAGCTCGGCCTGGAGATCCTCCAAGAGGTTGATCACCTGCGCCTGGATCGAGACGTCGAGCGCGGAGACCGGCTCGTCGCAGACGATCAGTTTTGGCTCGACCGCGAGCGCACGCGCGATCACGATGCGCTGGCGCTGGCCGCCGGAGAATTCGTGCGGATAGCGCCGCATATGCTCGGCCTTAAGGCCGACCTTCACGAGCAGGCTCGCGACGCGATCCTCGCGCTCCTTGGCCGATGGCGCGAGGTTGTGGATGATGAAGGCTTCGCCGAGGATGGCGCCGACCGTCATGCGCGGATTGAGCGAAGCGAACGGGTCCTGGAACACCAGCTGCATGTTCCGCCGCATCGTGCGCAGATCGTTGCCGCCGAGCTTGCGCACGTCCTGGCCTTCGAATACGACCTCGCCGTCGGTCGGCTCGATCAGGCGCAGCACGCAACGCCCCGTCGTCGACTTGCCGCAGCCGGATTCACCGACCAGGCCGAGCGTCTCGCCGCGATTGAGCGAGAACGACACGCCGTCGACCGCATAGACGCTGCCGACCTGGCGCGACAACAATCCGCCGAGCACCGGGAAATGTTTCTTCAGGCCGCTGACGCGGAGCAAGGGTTCGCTCATGCCGCGCCTCCCAGATTCGTATCTCCCAGATGACAGGCCATGCGATGGCCGGGCGCGATCTCGCGCAAGCGCGGCTCCTTCTCCGTGCAGATGCTCATGGCATGACGGCAACGTGGGGCAAAACGACAGCCGACCGGCGGATTGATCAGGATTGGCACCGAACCGCCGATCGCCTCGAGGCGCGTCTTGTGCGCGCTGTCGAGATCGATGCGCGGGATCGAGCGGATCAGGCCCTGCGTATAGGGATGGCGGGGATCGCCGAAGAGATCGTCGACGAGCGCCTCCTCGACCACCTTGCCGGCATACATCACGACCACGCGCTGCGCGGTCTCGGCGACCACGCCCATGGCATGGGTGATCAGCATCACCGCCATGCCGAAGCGCTCCTTCATGTCCTGAAGGAGATCTAGGATTTGTGCCTGGATGGTGACGTCGAGCGCGGTGGTCGGCTCGTCAGCGATGACGAGCTTGGGCTTGCAGGCGAGCGCCATCGCGATCATCACGCGCTGGCGCATGCCGCCGGAGAACTGGTGCGGATAGTGATGAACGCGGCCTTCGGCATTCGGGATCTGCACCAACTTCAGCATCTCGATGGTGCGCTCTAGCGCCTGCTTCTTGGTCACCGCCTCGTGGCGGCGCAGGCTCTCGGCGATCTGCTCGCCGACGGTCAGCACGGGGTTGAGCGAGGTCATCGGCTCCTGGAAGATGAACCCGATCTCCTTGGCCCTGATGTCATCCAGCTGGTTGCTCGTCAGCGGCACGAGATCGCGGCCCTCGAAGATGATCTGGCCGGCCGCGATGCGGCCGGGCGGCATCGCGATCAGCTTCAGGATCGACATCGCGGTCACGGTCTTGCCGCAGCCGGATTCGCCGACGACGCAGAGCGTCTCGCCCCTGTTGATGGAGATGTCCACGCCGTCGACGGCCTGCAAAATGCCGTCGTCCGTCGAAAAGTGGGTCTTGAGACCTTTGATTTCGAGCAGCGGCGCCATCAGATCACCCGTCGCGCATCGAGCGCGTCGCGCAGGCCGTCGCCGATGAAGTTGATGGCCACCACGGCGATGAAGATCGCGCTGCCCGGAAACAGCGCCCAGTGCGGGCCGATGTCGAGAAAATCCTTGGCATCATAGAGCAGCCGTCCCCAGGTCGGCGTATCCGGCGGAAAACCGAGTCCGAGAAAGGACAGCGTCGATTCCGCGATGATCGCGGCCGCGACGTCGATGGTGCCAGCAATGATTACCGGCCCCACGGCATTGGGCAGGATGTGGCGCACCACCTGGCGCACCGGGCTCGCCCCGAGCGCGCGTGCCGCCTCGACAAATTCCTTCTCGCGGATCGACAGGAACTGCGCGCGCACCAGGCGAGCGACTGGCATCCAGCGCAGGCCGCCGATAACGAGCACGATCAGGATGAAGATGCCGCCTTCGGGACCGAACATCGCCTTCAGCCCGTCGCGGAAGAGATAGATGAGCAGGAGCAAGAGCGGCAATGGCGGCAGCGACAGGAAGAGATCGGTGAGCCACATCAAGCCATGGCCGAGCGCACCGCGCGACATGCCGGCGAGCGCGCCGATCAGCGTGCCGACGAACACCGAGACCAGCATCGCGGCAAGCCCCACCGCAAGCGAGATGCGGCCGCCATAGATCATGCGCGCCAGCAGATCCTGGCCGAGATCGTCGGTGCCGAAGGGATGAGCGAGCGAGGGTCCCTGGAGCCCAGCCACGATGTCGATGTCGTTGATCTTGACGCGCCAGAGGAAGGGGCCGACCAGCACCGCCAGGATCAGGAGCAGCAGCAGGAATGCGCTGAGCACGGCGAGCCGATGACGGCGAAAACGCCGCCATGTCTCGCGCCAAGGCGAATAGATCGTCCGCTTGGTTGCCTTCTCAGCGGAGGGAGATGCGAGGGTCAAGCCAGCCATACAGGACGTCCGCAATGAGATTGAAGAGCACAACGAGGCACGCGAACACGAAGGTGACGGCCATCACCACCGGCGTGTCGTTGGCGAGAATGGAGGAGATCAGCAGCGAGCCGATACCGGGGATGCGGAAGATCTGCTCGGTAACGATGGCGCCGCCGAACACGGCCGGCATCTGCAACGCAATGAGCGTGACGACCGGGATCATCGCGTTGCGCATCACGTGCTTGACGATCACCTTGGCTTGTCCGAGCCCCTTGGCGCGGGCGGTGGTGACGTAATCGAGCCGGATCACATCCAACATCGCCGAGCGCACGAAGCGCGTCATGGACGCCGCCTGGAACAGGCCGAGCACCGCCACCGGCATGATCGCCTGCCGGATCATCTCGAGGACCCAGTGGATGCCGGTCCCCTTGACGTCGGTGGTATAGACCAAGGGCAGCCAGTCCAGCGTCACTGAGAAGATCAGGATGAACAGGATGCCGGTGAAGAACGTCGGCAGCGAGAAGCCGACGAAGGCGAGCGTGTTGGCGATCTGGTCGAACAGCGAATAGGGCTTGGTCGCAGCAAAGACGCCGACGGGTATGGCGATCAGGAGCGCCAGGATCTGCGCCGAGCCGACCACGTAGAGCGTCGCCGGCAGGCGCTGGAGGATGAGCTGGTCGACGTTCATCCGGCTGACGAAGGAGAAGCCCCAGTCGCCGTGCGCCATCGCCGCGATCCAGTGCAGGTAGCGAAGATAGATCGGATCGTCGAGGCCGAACTTCGCCCGCAGCGCGGCAGCGACCTCGGCCGGCACATTCGGATTGGTCGCCAGCTCCGAGAACGGATCGCCCGGAGCGAGCGCCAGCACGACGAACAAAACCAGCGAAATGCCGAGCAAGCTCGGAATGGCGATCAGGATGCGACGCAGGACATACTGACTCATAGGGAAAGACCCCGTCTACGTCCCGTGATCATGCCTCCCGGTACCAGTCGAACAGATTGTCGGTCTCGTTGGCCCAGCCGCTGACGATACACACCAGGTTATTGGCGGCTGCTTCCACCTTGAGGCGGTGCTGCACCGGGATGAAGACGACCTCCTTGATCAGGAGATCATTGGCCTTGATGTAGAGCTCCGCGCGCTTGATCGGATCCATCTCGGCTTCCGCGGCCGCGATGATCGCGTCGTAGTCCTTGTTGGCCCAGCGCGAGAAATTCGGTCCCTGCCACTTGTTCTCCTTGGTCGCGACGTTGTCAGACGTATAGCGGCGCATGTGCTGCGCGGGATCCGGCTGGCTCATGGGGATCTGGAACATCTCCATGTCGGCGTAGAACTTCGGATAGGTGTCGGGATTGCCGACATCCGAGGAGAAGAACACGGAGGCCACGACCGACTTGAGCTCGACGTTGATGCCGGCCTTCTGGCACGCCTGCTTGACGATGGCCTGGGTCTTCTGGCGCGGGCCGTTGATCGAGGTCTGGTAGAGGAGCTTCAGCTTCTTGCCGTCCTTCTCGCGAATGCCGTCGGCACCGGGCTTCCAGCCAGCGTCATCAAGGACCTTCGCCGCTTTCTCGATATTGAATTCCCAGGTGTTGTTTTTGGAGACGAACTTTTCGGGACCGTTGAGGAAGTTGGCCGTGGTCCGTCCCGCGCGGCCGTAGATCGCCTTCTTGACCGCCTCGCGGTCGACCAGCATCGTCAGCGCCTTGCGCACCGCGGGATCGGAGAACAGCGGATGCTTGGTCTTCATCGAGGAGCGCTCACCGTCCACCTCGATGTTGGGATCGGTGGAGTTCAGCACGATGAACTCGGTGTCGCCGCCGACCGCGTAGACCGCTTTGCCCTTGCCGCCCTTCTCTAGGCGCAGCAGCACGTCGTCTTCGACCTGGATGTTGTAGCCAAAATCATACTCGCCAGTCTGGATCACCGCGCGGGCCGCCGAGACCGCATCGCCGCCGCCCTTCATTTCGAGCGTGTCGAAATAGGGACGATTCGGCATGTGATAGTCGGGATTGAGCTCGCCGCGAACGAGATCGCCCGGCTTGAACTCGATGAATTTGTACGGGCCGGTACCGACCGGCGAGAGGTTGTTCGGCGCCTCGCGGGATTTCGCACCCTTGTAAGCCTCAAACAAATGCTTGGGGATGATCGGTCCGACCGCAGCGCCGACGAAGGCGTCGGCCCAGAAGGGGGTCGGCTTGGGAAACAGGATACGGACCGTAAGATCGTCGACCTTCTCCACCGTGATATCGCGATAGACGGCAATGCTGGTTGCTGCGGTCGCGGGGTCCTTCGCATATTCCCAGTTGAACACGACGTCGTCGGCGGTGAACGGCTTGCCGTCATGCCATTTGACGCCGGGCTTGAGCTTCCAGGTCACCGACTTGCCGTCGGCGGCGAGGCCGCCGTTCTGGATCGACGGGATCTCGGCCGCGAGCACCAGCTTCATGTTGCCGTCGGGATCCCAGCAGGCCAGCGGCTCGTAGAACAGGCGCGAACCGTCCTGGTCCTTGGTGCCGGTGGCGAAATGCGGGTTCAGCAGGGTCGGACCCTGCCACCACAACAGCTTCAGCGCGCCGCCGCCGCCACGCTTGGTAGGCTTGTAGGTCGAGGGCCCCTCGGCCATGGCGACGCCGCCGAGCGCGAGGATCTGGTTGGCCAGCGGGGCGGTCAGGCCGACAGCAGCCATGCGCTTGACGAAGGCGCGGCGATCCATCCGGCCGTCCGCCACCTTGTCGATCATTGCGCGCAGTTTCTTGTCCAGCATGGTTGTCCCCCGTCTGGTTCCGGTATGGATGCAGGCAACCGCAAAGGGCCGCCGGGTTAGCTGGCGGTAGATGGCACACCGAATGGGGCGCGCGTCAACTGCGACCGTGTGTATGCAAACGGTCTGCTGGCTGTCTCTTGGGCAAAACTCTGTTCCGCCGCTCAACCGTTTGGCAATTCGGCGGCGAAACGCCCGTTAATCAACGCTGCACTGCGGAAAATTTGTTCGGCAGATCAGACGAAGTAACGAGACCGAATTCTACGCCACGGACATATCCAGCGGTGGTGCAATATGGTCCGGCAGCGGACAGACGTAAGGTGTCTTGGCAGTCCGCTTCGTCAGATCCGCTTTCGCAGCCTTGATCAGCTCCGGCTCCGTCAGCGCCTTGATGCCGAGACCGGCCATCGCCTTGGCGGCCTGCACCATCGCCTTGTGGGCATGCGGGGTCTTGCCCTGCGCCACCACCTGCCAGGTGTGGAACGGCGTGCCGATTGCAACCGTCGGTGCATGGACTTGCACGGTCGGCACCACCCAGCTCACGTCACCGACGTCGGTCGAGCCGACCAGCGGATTGCGCTTGGCATCGAGCGGCACCAGGAAGTCGGCGAGCGGCCGCTCCGTCGGCTCCATGCCGATCGCGTAATAGACCGACGCGATGTCCTTGTCGCTCAGCGTCGCGCGAATCTGGCCGGCGAAATTCTTGTCGGCATCGTCGAAATGCGGCGGTCCGAGCTCTTCCATCACCCGGTGCAGCGCCTGCTCCAGCGGCGCGTTGGGCAGGATGTTGGAGACTGCGGAAATGATCTTCATCTCTACCTTAGTCTCGGTCATCAGGGCTGCGCCCTGCGCGATCTTGCTCACGCGCTCGACGAGCTCGGTCATCCCTGGAAGATCACGGGCGCGGATGGAATAGCGCACGCGGGCATGGGCCTGCACCACGTTCGGCGCGATACCGCCAGTATCGAGCAGCGCGTAGTGCACGCGCGCGTCGCTCGGCATGTGCTCGCGCATGTAGTTGACACCGACATTCATCAATTCGACCGCGTCGAGCGCGGAACGACCGAGATGGGGCGAAGCCGCCGCATGCGAGGTACGACCGGTGAAGATGAAATCGGCGCGCGTGTTGGCAAGCGACGGCGTCACCGCGACTTCCCAGAAGCTGTGGGGATGCCAGGTGATGGCAATGTCGGCGTCCTCGAACGCGCCGGAGCGCACCATGAAGGCCTTGGCCGCGCCGCCTTCCTCCGCCGGACAGCCATAATAGCGCACACGGCCGGGCACCTTGTTCTCGGCGAGCCAGTCCTTCACCGCGGTCGCCGCGAGCAGCGCTGCCGAACCGAGCAGATTGTGACCGCAGCCATGGCCATGGCCGCCGGTCTCGACCGGACGATGCTCGGCGACGCCCGCCTCCTGGCTGAGGCCCGGAAGCGCGTCATATTCACCGAGGAAGGCGATGACCGGACCGCCCTCGCCCCACTCGCCCATCAGCGCAGTCGGAATGCCTGCGACATTCTCGGTGATACGGAAACCCTGATGACGCAGCTCGGCGAGATGCTCGGCGGCGGAGCGCGCCTCGGTGTAGCACACCTCCGGCGTTCCCCAGACCTTGTCGCTCAAGTCGATGAAACGCGCCTTGATCGTATCAATGCCACGCCAGATATCGCTGCGGTTGTCCATGCTTCGGTCCGTGATCCCTTTGTCAAACGAAGCACCAAGGGTTAGCAGCTTCGCCCGAGCGCGCCTAGCACCGGCCGGGACACCTGCCATGCGGCCGAAGCGGCACGCAAGTTGTGACACCGATTTCATCGATTCGCGTTGGCCGTCTGTTCCAATGGTCTTTCAAGACAGCCCTGCGAGGCATACATTGGCGGTGCTTCGCGCCTTGCTCGTTGCCGCAACTGCTGGAACGCCCAGGCCAAGAGACTTGCAAGGAGAGAACTCCATGCCCGCTCTGACCGAATGGAGAGTGCCGCCGGCACATCAGCCGCGTGCCGGAGACTACGGATTCGATCTCGACCGTGTGCTCTCCTCCGTCGTCGGCCTGCATTCTATCATCCCGTCGGACGCTTTCAGCGCCGAGACGCTCGGCACGGAGCGCGCCGGCAATGGCATCGTGATCGATGACGGCCTCGTGCTGACCATCGGCTACCTCATTACCGAGGCGGAAGCGGTATGGCTGCATCTTGGCGACGGACGCGTGATGGAAGGCCATGTGCTGGGTTTCGACCAGGTCACCGGCTTCGGCCTGGTGCAGGCGCTCGGCAGGCTCGACCTCGCGCCCGTTCCGCTCGGATCGTCGGCCGCGACCGGGATCGGGGACCGCGTCGTGCTCGGCGGCGCCGGCGGGCGCACGCGATCGGTCGCAAGCCAGATCGTGGCCAAGCAGGAATTCGCCGGCTACTGGGAATATCTGCTGGATGAAGCGATCTTCACCTACCCCGCCCATCCGAACTGGGGCGGCACGGGGCTGTTCAACGATCGCGGCGAGCTGATCGGGATCGGCTCGCTGCAGCTCGAACGCGAGCGAGACGACAAGGCCGAGCACGTCAACATGGTCGTGCCGATCGACCTGCTCGCGCCGATCCTGGACGATTTGCGTAAATTCGGCCGCGTCCACAAGCCGGCGCGGCCCTGGCTCGGGCTATTTTCGACCGAGATCGATCGCCGCGTGGTGATCATCGGCATCTCCTCGAACGGACCCGCGGCCCGCGCCGAGCTCAAGACCGGCGACGTCATCCTGGCCGTCGATGGCGAGAAGGTGACGAGCCAGACGGGCTTCTATCGCAAACTGTGGTCGCTCGGCACTGCGGGCGTCGATGTGCCCCTGACGGTGCACCACGAAGGCGTCACCTTCGACGTGACGGTGACCTCGACCGACCGCATGAAGCTGTTGAAAGCACCAAGGCTGCATTGATTGAGGCTGCGCCAAAGCAGGACAGGAACACGGGGCCATGAGCGAGGCCGTGGTCGACGACATCGTGGCCGTGCTACCGCCGCTGCTCGATTCGTTGGACGCGCTCGGCTTCGTCGCGCGGCACCTGCACCCGCCGGCCTTCGACTCCGTCATGACCGCGATCGGAACGCCGGATAAGGCGTTGCAGGCCGCGCGCTCTGCGCTTGGCGAATGGCCGCAGGCTTTTGCCGACATGCGGAGCCTGCTCGATCGAGCCTGTGACGAAGCGCTCGCCGCGTTGGGCGGCTTGCGGACAGTTCAAGCCGGCAATGGCGATATCGTCGCGGTCTTCCGCGCGCTGCGACACACGCCGCGCGCGCTTGAAGCGCTCTATCCGCTCGCTCAAAAATTTCCTCCGGTGAGCAGCTTCTTTCTCAACGCCGCGATGCGCGAGAACGAAGATCTGTTGATCCAGCTCGCCGAAGCTCCTACCGGGCAGACCGGCATCTTCCATCGTAACAACGAGCCCGGCAGCCGCGGCGGCTACTCGCTCTACGTGCCGGAATACTACACGCCCGAGCGGTCCTGGCCGCTGGTGATGGCGCTGCATGGTGGCAGCGGCAACGGCCGCGGCTTCCTGTGGAGCTGGCTGCGCGACGCGCGCAGCATCGGTACGATCCTGGTCGCGCCGACCGCGACGGGTCCGACCTGGGCGCTGATGGGCGGGGACACCGACACGCCGAATCTTGCGCGCATCCTCGAAACCGTCCGCAACCTATGGAATGTCGATCCGTCGCGAATGCTGCTGACCGGCATGAGCGACGGCGGCACGTTTTGCTATGTCAGCGGGCTCGATCGCACATCGCCCTTCACGCATCTCGCGCCGGTCTCGGCAACATTCCATCCGCTGATGGCGGAGATGGCGGACGCCGCGCGCATGCAGGGCCTGCCGATCTTCATCACTCATGGCAAGCTCGACTGGATGTTTCCGGTCCAGGTCGCACGGCAGACCCGGTCGGCGCTCTTCGCCGCCGGCGCAAACGTCACCTATCGCGAGATCGACGATCTCAGTCATTGCTATCCCCGCGAGATCAACGCGGAGCTGTTGCAGTGGCTGAATGGTGGGTGAACAGGTCGTCCTTATCCTCGCCGCACTGACCGGGAACTCTTGTCCGGCACTAAACGTTATTGCCGGTCACCGGAGGTTCGCTATGAGAGTTTTGTTCGGAATGATCCTGGGCGCGCTGCTACTTGGCATTGGCGTCTACATTCACGATTCGATGCAGACGTCTGCCAACAGCGAGGTCGCTGCAACCAGTCGCACCATCGTCAACTGGGACGTCGCGAAGGCCGATTGGGACGCGCTGGTGGACCGCGCACACAAGGACTGGGTGAGAATTTCGTCGAAGTAACGGCTTGCGGTCAGCAAGCCATCGACAGGGCGCCGTCGTGATTCGCGACGGCGCCTTTGTCTTGCTGTGCGGCGCTTAGTTGCTCTTGCCCGCTTTCGCCTTGCGCGCGTCCGCGATCACCTGTTCGAACTCGGCCATGGTGAGCACGCCGGGCACGCGGAATTTGCCGACGATGAAGGACGGCGTGCCGCGGAAGCCGAAGGCCTCGGCCTGATCGCTGTTGCGTTTCAGGATCGCGTCGATGTCCTTGGCGCGGCCCGTGAGGTCGCGCTTCAGGCGATCGATGTCGACACCGGCGCCCGCCAGCAGCTCGTTGATGCGCGGCTCGGTCAGGCGCGAATTCACGCCCATCATCGCATCATGCGCCTGGTCGTACTTGTCCTGGAATTTGGCCGCGAGCGCCATCCGCGCCGCGGTCACTGAAACCGGTCCGAGGATCGGCCAGTCCTTCAGCACCAGCCGGACCTTGCCATCGTCCTGAACGATCTGGCGCAGCTCCGGCTCGACGCGGCGGCAATAGGGACATTGATAGTCGGACCATTCCACGATGGTGATGTCGCCGTCGCGGTTGCCGATCACAGGCACGTCGGGATCGCGCAGCACGGCGGCTTCAGTCAGGATCGTACCGTCAGCGGCCGTCGCGGCGCGGCCGGCCCGCGGGCCGCCTGCGAGCACCACCCCGGCTCCGATCAGAGCAAGCGCCTCGCGACGCGTCCGTTTATCTTTATCTTTATCTTTAAGTCCGATCATAACCCGTTCCAATTCGGCCCTTTGGTGCTTCTACGGCCTGCGGCGCAGGAGCGTTACGCACCAGCATATAGAGTGCCCCGCCGGTAATGACAGCCGAAAAAAGCGGTATGCGGGCCTTCCCGCCAGCTCGGATCAGACGGGAGAGCCAGCTCGCACCTGGGCGGGCGCCGCCTCGCGGCGGGCCAGCGCCATCAGCGTGGCGGTCATGGTTGCAACCAGCATCGTCACACCGTGCTGCCGCGCGAAGGCCTTGGCCTCGCAGAAAGTGAGCGTGCGGCCCGGCTTGACCACCTCGGCCCTGAAGATGAAGCCCTCGCCCCGCGCCGGCGCGACCAGACTCGTCTTGAACTCGACAGTGAGGATGTCGGCTTCGCGCGGCATCAGTGTGAAGACGGCAACGCCGCAGGCGTTGTCGAGGCCTGCGGTGATGATGCCGGCATGCACGAAGCCGTTCTGCTGGGTAAAGCCGGCCGCATAATCCATCGCCAATTCCGCCTCGCCCGGCGCAACGTGCACGAGCGAGATGCCAAGCGTGCGCATCGCCGGCTGGCCGTCGAACAGCCGACCTGCGGCCGCACGAAAATCCGGATTCTTCGGCTCGAAGGCGGCCATCGCGTCACGCCATGATCGGCTCGGCGAGGTGCCGCATCGCGGTCTCGCGGATCACGGCTTCGAACGGTGTCGACCTGCGCGCCTCCCGGTCCATGTGCACGGCGGAGATCTCGCAAACTGCTGATATCTCGCCCGTCTCGGCGTTGCTCATCTCGTGCCGGAAGCGGATCGATTTCTCACGAAGCTCGAGCAGGACGCTGCGGATCTCGATGATGTCGCCGGCGAGCAGCTCGCGCTTGTAGGTGATGTTCTGCTGCACCGCGGCCATGCCGCGGCCGGAGGTACGCAGATAGCTCGGCGTCAGCCCGAGGCGCGCGAACAGATTCCAGTTGGCCTCGTCGAACTTGCCGACATACCACATGATGTTCATGTGGCCGACATGGTCGCATTGCCACGGATAGACCGTGCCGCGATAGCTCGCCTCCTGCATGGTCGTTTCCCGCCTTTTCGATTTTGATACGGTAGCGTATCAGACCCATGGCAGGTTAGCAATACGGCACCGTATCAAAGCTCGGTGAGAGGCGAATTCATGAGTGACGCCAAAGGCGATGTCTGGGTCGAAGTAGCCTTCGCGGAGCTTGCCCGTACTGGGGTCGAGGGCGTGCGGGTCGAGGTGCTTGCGAAAAATCTCGGCGTCACCAAGGGCGGTTTCTACCGCCGCTTCGCTGACCGCGCCGCACTGCTCGGCACGATGCTCGAACGCTGGCGCGAGGGGCGTACGGAAGCGATCGCGCAGCAGACGAGACTCGACGGACAAAGCCCGCGCGAGCGGCTGAAAGCGGTGATCCAGCTTTATTCCGAACGCATGAACCCCGCTGCCATGGCGATCGAGCTTGCGATCCGGCAATGGGCGAGAGCCGACGAGCGCGCGGCGTCAGCGGTGGCGAGCGTGGATGCGGCGCGTCTCAAACATGTCGCCGAGCTCTATCGCGCGACGGGCCTTCCCGCCGATGAGGCCGATGCGCAGGCCTTCCTGTTCTACTGCTTTGTTTTCGGCCAGAGCCTGCTCTTCGTCGAGCGTGGCCCGCGCAAGCGGGCGCAGATGATTGCGAAGTCGGCAGAGAAGCTGCTCGCGAACGATTGAGCGGCCGGAGCGAGAGTCCCGGCCGCTCACATTACTCGAAAGCTTAGGCTGTGCCCTTCAGGCGCTTGGTGCATTCGCTGTAATAGCCGCCGCCCTTCTGGATCCACTTCAGTCCGCCATTGCCGTTGGTCGCCTTGTTGGCGTTGTACTGGTCGACGCATGTGTGCATGCGGGCCTTGCCGGCGGTCTCCTTGCTGTATTTCGGATCGACCGCGTTCGGGAAGACCGCGGGGCCAGTGGCAGCCGGCGCTGGCGCGGGAGTTGCGGGCGGAGCAGCCTCCTTCTTCGCCTGCTTGGGCTCGGCCGGGGCCGCCGGTGCGGCGGCAGCGGGAGCCGCGGCTGGGGTCGCATCGGCGCCGCACTGCGCTTTCCGGAAATCATTCCATTTCATGCCGCCCAGCGTGCCGTCCTTCTTGGCCGCCTGATACTTGGCACTGCATTCCTGCGTGGTCAGCGCCTGGGCCGGCGCGGTCGCGAGCAACGCCGCAACGCCCGATGCCGCAATTGCGCAGAACAATTTTGCCTGAATGGTCATCCTTCGTCTCCTCCTTAGATCTGCCCCGGGGGAAGTAAATTGGGATCACTATCCTAGCGTGTCGGCGGCATCCGACAAGGAAGTGATGACTTTCGCAGCCAAAATTTAGTGATCGCGATGCGCCATCCATTCATGTGGCGTTCAGCAATGCAGGACGACGTTCTCCGCCCTTGTTCAATTCGCAAACACAAGAGTGCAACACATGACCCTCGCCTCGCGCATCGCCGTCGTCGCCCTCGCCTCCCTGTTCGCCACCGGCACCGCCTTCGCGCAGACCGCGGCGCCGGCTGCCAAGAGCGATACCGCGGCCACCACGACCGACAAGAAGGCACCGAAGCAGCACTCGGCCGAATCGCTCGAATGCTCCAAGCAGGCGGATGCCAAGGGCCTGCACGGCAAGGAGCGCAAGAAATTCCGCTCCGAGTGCATGAAGGAAGCGAAGGCCGGCACCGCCGCCCCCGCCGCAAAGTAGTTCCGTCACATTCCGCCCTTTTAGGCGCGCGCATTGCGGCATGACACGGCCGCAATTGTGCGCGCCTTTCCGATTTGCCATAAGGCGGTGTGAAGCAGATCACCGCCTCCCTGCCCTTTGAGCTGCCGTCCCGCGCCAAGATCAGAAGCGCGGTCGAGACGCTCGTCATCGGCGCTGCCGGCGGACTGGTCTTCCTGTTCGCCAACTTGCCCGGCGGACTGATCTCCGGCGCCATGATCTCGGTCGGGATCGCCGCCATCGCCGGCCGCCCGCTCGCGGTGCCGCCGATCCTGACGCAGACCGTGCTGGTGCTGCTCGGCATCTCCCTGGGGTCCGTCGTTTCGCGTCATCTGATCCAGCAGCTCAGCGCCTATCCGCTGACGATCGGACTGCTCGCGCTTGCGACCTTCTGCTCGACCTTCGGCTCGAGCTACTACCTGCAACGCGTCCATGGCTGGGACCGCACCTCGGCTTTTCTCGCCGGAAGTCCCGGCGCGCTGTCGCAGATCACCATTCTGGCGGTCGAGCGCGGCGCCGATCTGCCGGGGATCGCGGTGGTGCAGACCATGCGCGTGATCATCCTTACCGCGGCATTGCCGATGGTATTGGCGATCGGGGGTGTCGCGCCCTCGGCGGCACCGTCGCTGACGACCACGATTGCCTCGCCGTTCGAGCTCCTGATCCTCGTCGTCGCATCGCTCGCGCTATCGCTCCTGCTGCGGCTCGCCAAATTCCCCGCGAGCTGGATGTTCGGCGCAATGATCGCTTCCAGCGTGCTGCACGGAGCGGGATGGGTCGAAGGCGGCCTGCCGAACTGGGTGCGCGGCGTGGCGCTGGTGGGAATCGGCGCGCTGATCGGC
This sequence comes from Bradyrhizobium sp. UFLA05-112, assembly GCF_053572325.1. Taxonomy (NCBI): domain Bacteria; kingdom Pseudomonadati; phylum Pseudomonadota; class Alphaproteobacteria; order Hyphomicrobiales; family Nitrobacteraceae; genus Bradyrhizobium; species Bradyrhizobium sp. UFLA05-112. The sequence goes on from NZ_JBANBK010000019.1 coordinate 18,008, forward strand.
AGCCGTTTTGCGCGGATGAAGATCAAGACCCTCGCCGGCCACATCAACGCGGCGCTCGGCTCGTTTGCGATCGCGATTGCGGTCTCCGCCATCTTCGTCGCGATCGTCGTGCTGACCACCCATGTGAAGTTTTCCGACGTCGTCGTCGCATTCGCGCCGGGCGCGATGGACGCGATGCTGGCGTTGGCGCTGACCCTGCACATCGACCCGATCTTCGTCGGCGCACATCACCTGTCACGCTTCGTGTTTGTGACCATCGCGACGCCCGGCATCGTGCACCTGTTCGGACGCACGCAGGACGATGTGGATGATTGAGGGCCGTTTCTTCTCCCTCTCCCCGTCCTTACGAGGAGAGGGTCGGGGTGAGGGGCTACATCCGCAATCACGATGACAAAGAGACTCGCGGAGAATCCCCCTCACCCGGCGCCTCTGCCGACCTCTCCCCGCGAGCGGGGCGAGGTGAACTACCCCCGCTTCGCCGTCGCCACGAATCCCCATGCCGCGATCGCTGCCAACGCGAGCGAGATCAGCACGTTGTAGCCGGCGAGCGAGAGGCCGAGGAAGCGCCACTGCACCTCGTCGCAGCGGATCACCTTCACCGTGTCGAGCCGCGACAACAGATCGGAGGCCGAGCCGAGATTGACGACGGGACCGGAGCAATCGGTCGGACCCTTCCAGAATCCCCATTCGACGCCGGCGTGATAGGTGCCGAGGCCGGCATTGGCCAGCGTCGCCAGCGCGAGCACGGCGAGCCCGGCAAGCAGCAGCGGCCGCGGCGCGCCGCCTCTTGCGGCAAGCGCCGTCAGTGCGCCGAGCGGGATCGCCAGGTAATAAGCGTAGCGCTGCTCCAGGCACAGGGGACAGGGCAGGATCTCCAGCACGAGCTGGAAGAACCACGCGCCCGCGATGGTCGCGGCCGCAATCAGGGTGACGGCCGCCGAGGCCGTGAGCGCCGGATTGGCGGCGGCCGGGCGGGAGGCTGGTATTGCAGCACTATTCGTCGTCACGACGGCCTCAGGGGTGAAGGGGTGTGTCTAGCCTCTAGCCTTCGCCGACGACCCTGTCGAGAACACCGAACATCACTTTGGCGCGGGTTGACCCCGCCTTTTCCATGGCTATAGTCCGCCGGCTTCGCGACGCCCAGCCACGGGCCGACCGGGGGCCCCTGTGGCGGAACTGGTAGACGCGCTCGACTCAAAATCGAGTTCCGCAAGGAGTGCTGGTTCGATTCCGGCCAGGGGCACCACGCTTTGCCCTTCCGGGCTTCGCGTGACGTAGCCATGTGAGGCCGAAAGCGCGAAGCGTGTCCGGCGAGGCCTCTTGGCGAAGACGGACCGCCTGGTTGCCCCTCTCGTAGCGAAGCGACGTCCTCCCTAGCAATCATCAAGCCCGCCTATATTTTCTTGCGGTGGTCTCCACGCAGCGAGCAGCTTGATGGCCAGACGACGCGAGACCGACGCAAAGCCCGGCGACCTCCCCCGCTATTTCGTCTGGGTACGCGGGCTAGACGGACCCGAGCCGCAGAAATGGATGGCGATGGATTTCGGCGTCGACGGCTGGAAGCGGGCGCAGGTGCTGGCCTATCTCGAGCTGCCGGAGGAGGAGCGACATCTGTCGCTGTCGATACTGGCAAGACGCTATCCGCCGCCGCGGGTGGAGGCGTCGTAACCCGTCCGACCAGAGCGAACACTCACCTCCCCCTCGCTGCCGTCGGCGTCAGGCCGAAGCGGCGGCGGAAGCAGCGGTTGAAATAGGAGAGGTCGTTGAAGCCGCAGGCAAATGCGATATCGCTGATGCGCCCGTCGCTGCGGGCCAGGAGATCGGCGGCCTTGCGCAGGCGCAGCTCGTTCAGGCGCGTGGTGAAGCTGGCGCCGGCCTCAAACAGCAGCTCGTTGACGTAGCGTTCGGAGAGACCAGCCGCGAGAGCGAGCTTCTGCGCGGAAAAATCCGGCTCGTGGAAACGCGTCTGCAGAATCGCCAACGCGGCCTGGAGCCGCACGGCGCGCAGGCCGCGTCGCCTGGCGGCGGACGCGACATCGGCGCGTGCGCCCAATCCGAGCGCCGTGAGGTCGAGCAGATGCGCCGCAATCGCCATGCCGGCCTCGTCGACGGCGGCGGAATAGCGCAGGAGAAGATCGCTGTAATCCATCGCGAGCGACAGCGCCCCGCCGGGCGCGAGCTCCTGCCCGACCAATTCATCGACATCGGCGACCATCGCGCGCAGCGTCGCGACCGGCAGATGCACGTTGGTGAAACGCTTGTGGTTCGCGCCGTCAGCGGCGACGAACGGCTCGTCCAGCTTGAGCAGCACCATCGAGCCCGGCCGCAAGGTGATCTCGCGGCCGCGGTGACGCACATGGGAGGCGCGATCACCGGTGTTGCGCACGAGGCAGAAGCGGTCGTCCCGGGTCTCGATCACCTGTCGCTTTTCGCGCCGCACGGTGACGAAGCTGCCGTCGCAGCGACCAAGCATGGTGGTGCCGACGTGGATTGAGTTCATGGTGGCGCGAAACGGCACGTCGGACGCGGGGTCGAGCTCACCGGTATTGGAAAAATGCTCGAACAATTCCGCAAAGCGGATGAAGCGCTGCCGCTCGGACAGGCCCTGCGGCAGCATATCGGTCGATAACGCTTTCCGGATGACGGGCATCGGGGAAGGATTTTTGGGAAAAGGATTTTGAAGAGAGACTTGTGAAGACTGACTGGCAAGAAACGGAGCGAACTTGCCGGGCGCGGACTGAACCCCCGGTGAACGCGCTCCGTCAGGCTAACAGCACGATGACGTGATTTAAACAGCGCCGGTCAGTCCAAACCCAAAATCGTTCGACGCCGGACAGTCCAAGACGGCGTCCTCGCAAGAGTCTTATTCAGGCCGCGGATGCGCCGGGTTCGTCTTCACGCCGGTGCCTCCCGGCATCCGGGCAGCCGTACCTGTCGCCCGCTGGAGGAGACAACGCATGCGAACTTCCCTACCCCGCAGCCTCGCACTGGGCGCGGCGATCGCCGCAAGCCTCGGCATCGGCTACGCAATCGGCGCCCAGCCGCACATGGACGAGAGCGTCACGATCCTGCAACAGGCCCGCGCCGAGCTCACCAAGGCCGAACCGAACAAGGGCGGCCACCGCGAGAAGGCGCTCGGCCTGATCGACCAGGCGATCGCCGAAGTGCGCGCCGGTATCGCCTTTGCGGCCACGCATTGAGCCGCAATGGAGGACTGCACATGATGCGACACATCCTTGCCGCCGCGTTTGCGCTCGCCGCGATCACCGGCTCCGCCAAGGCCATTCCCCTTGCACCAGTCGATGCTCCCGCGACGAACGACATCGTCGCGGTGGCCGGCGGCTGCGGCGCCGGCTGGCATCGCGGCCCCTACGGAGGCTGTCTGAAGAACTACGCCAACCCCGCCGCTCACGCCTGCCCACGCGGCTATCACATTGGCCCCAATGGCGGTTGCCGCGGGAACGGAAGGTAAATGGTCTCCCGGACGCCCGGCGCACCTCGCCCGGGCGTCTGCCAGCCTGCGAAGGAAGCCGCCTATGATGTCAGCGCCTGCGCACCGGTCAGGGGCGCCGTGTTGCGGGTCGGGATCAACGTGCGGTCGATCGAACCTTTCAACGTGATCGAGAGGTCACGGTGAAAGGTGGCGTCGGAGAAGTACCACGAATGCGATGTCACCGCGTCGAGGGTGACGTCGCCGGTCGCGGGGTAGGTCGCGTGAAAGTGATCCGAGCAATTGACGTTGACCGCCTTGGACGGTGCGTCGGCCGGCAATCCGACGCGACCGACGCGCGGCGATAGGCCAACGCGCTTCACGTTGGATATTTGCAAGACCTGATCATAGCCATTGAAGAAGTTGGTCAACCGGTAGCAGTGCCGGTAAGTGCTCTCGGTTTCCGGATTGCCTGCGGAAAACGACGATGCTGACACGTCGCCCGCGATCAGCACGAGCTGGCCGGCCGTCCATGCCGTCGCGGTGGCCTGTCCGTCGTCAGCATGATCAAACGCCTCGCGAATGAGATACGCCCCTGTTGAATGACCGAGAACGTGGACATTGATGTCGCACTTCTGCTGCTGGGCCCGCACGAACAGCTTGATGCCTGCGCTGACCAGTCGCACGGCAGTGATGCGCGCGTGGTCGCGGTCCCTGAGATAAGCAAGGGCCAGGTCACCGGACGGCCAGTCGAAGCTGATCACCTGGCAGGCAAACTGGTTCGCCGTCAGCCCGGCCTGGATCAGCTTGTGGCGCTGGTCAACCGTAGCAACGGTGTTGTTGTAGCCGTGAACAAAGAAGAGAACGTCGCCGCTCGGCCCATCGTCGGGATAGTTCGGATCGGGCGGAAAGATCGCCATGATCTGGCGGATCCACTGCGCCTGCGTGATCTGATGCTGGGGCGCGGGCGTTTCGTTGTCGGGCACTGCGAGATAGCGGGCCGGGCCAAGCTCGATCTCATCTGTGAATGCGCCGCCGGACACTTTTCGCAAGCTGATCCAGTACTTCATTGCACCGTCTCAAATGGTTGTCTCTTCGGGGGAGAGCAAAAGAAATCAGGACAACAATGATCGCGCGAAGCCGCGTCATATCGCAAACGAACGGTAGCATGTGGCCGACTGCGATCGAAAAGCCGACGGCCTCCGCCGCCTCAGAAGGCTACAGTGCAACGATCGGTGAAGCAATCAAAACGTGCATATTTTAATCTCACGCCTTCTTGGAGTACTCGGCCTCATGGTCCGAGACGTCCGCTTTGCGGGCTCCTCACCATGAAGGTCCGGGATTCTACCGCGATACAACAGGCGGGCATCTCGAAGGATGGCCGCAAGGTGAGGCTGCCGGGCAGATCCGTGCGGCTGCAACTACGGCAGATGAACGCATGCCTGCGCGACAACAGGGCCAAGCTATCGCATGCGTGGCGCAAGGTCGTGCAGTCGCATGAAGATTGATGCGGGGGGCGCTAAAGCGACGAGATTAGGATGAACCGTCATCGCGCTTTAGCGTTGTTGTTTGCGCATGATCTCCGCGCAAACGCTCCGCGTTTGTCGCGAGGGAAAACTGCTCCACACTTTTCAGGATCATGCTCTAATCGTCGTCGTCATCTCCGAACAGCCTCATCTGCGGGAAGCCGCGATTCTGCGGATAGCCACGGCGCGGACCTGAGCCGAATTCGCGGGCATCGGCATCTTCACGAACGTTGCGAGCGACATCGTCCCAGTCAGTCCGATCACGCATCTCGCGCGGATCGCGCATGTCGTAGCGGCGGCGCTCGGCCCAGCGCTGCCGTCGATCGGCGCGATGCCGCTCCGATGCCGCGCGCTTCACGTCGGCCTCCTTTGCCTTCGCATAGGCATTGTCCGGTGAGGCCGACTGCTCGGTCGAAGCTTGCTGCTCCGCAGGCTTGGTAGGATGCGCGGCTTGCGTGTTGGCCTGCTGGGACTCATGGCTTGCAGCCGGCTGAGCCGGCGGCGCGGATGACTCGGCATTGGCCGTGGCGGGCGGCGCCTCGGCCTGGACCGGCGGTGCGACCACGGCGCCGAAGACCTTCGATCCCGTGAGATATTGCACGCGCTCGGATGGCGCATTGGTCGTTGCCGTCGATTCTGCACGCCGCTCCGGCTTCGTCGTATCGGGGCCGTGCTTGGGCGCGATGGGGTTCATGATATTGCCGGCGACGATGCCGCCGCCAAGACCGACGGCGATGGCTGCGACGATGGTTCCTCCACCGAAGAAATAGGCTGTCAAGGCGCGCATCGGTCCACTCCCTCTTTCGAGCGAGCAACGCATCGCGCAATTTGATGTTCCGGGAACGATACGACGTTCAGGAAAATGCTGGAGTTCCGTCGCTTAGTGCGCGGAACTCTCGAGCTCCGCGTCAGATCTGCTGAGCGACCTTCTCGAGCCCGATGATGCGGGCGAGCTTGCGCACTTCCTCTTTCTGGTCGTCGCGCAACTGGAACAGCAGCGGCATCGCGGCCGACTTCAACTGCTGGACCTCATCGCAGTTCGGATCGATTGGCACACCCTGCACCTGCGGATTGGAGAGCTTGTTCGCCTGGATCTTGCGCGCGACATTGCGCAGCGCTGTCTCGACCGAGGGCCAATAATATTCCTGCGACGACGACAGCTTCAGCCGGTCCTTGATACCCGCGATCTGAACGTCGGAGAGCAGCGAATAGGATTTCTGCGGCTGCGGCTTTGCGACCAGCTTTGGCTTGGCAGGCGCGTCGGTCGCTGCAGCCGGCGCCTCGGAGGCGCTCGCCTTGGGCGCAGGGGGGAAATCGGATGGCGTGGCGGCGGCGAAGGCTTGGCGCAACTGCTCCGTAAGAGCAGGCCTGTCGACCGGCTCGACGGCGGCGGAGGCCAGAGCGAGTGTCGGAACGTTCAGCCGGTCGGCCTTGCTGGCGCGGTTGGCGGCGACCGGCTTGGGAGCGACCTGCGAGATCATGTCGGCGCCCGCGGCCGGCACGCTGTCACGGCCGAAAATAGCGATCGCGGCGGCGCCGAGAACCAGGAAGCAAGTCAGCACGACGATGGTGATGGCTTTCGACAAACGTCTCTCCGCGTCCGGCTCTCTACCCGCTTGATGCTAGGAAACTGGGCAGGAATTAAGGCCTAACCGCACCAGCGCAGCGGAAAACGCTGGGACGACGGCGACACCGACTTGGAAAATTCAACGAAATCAGGCGGCTAACGCCAGGTCGTAGGCGTCCTGGATATCGGCGACGATCTCGGAGGCCTCCCACACCGCCCGCGGCTCGATCGCCTGGAGCGTCACCGTCCAATTGCCGCCGCGCCGGGTGCGGGGCACGCTGAGGATGTCGAAGCGCACGTTGCGGCAGAGCGGATGACGGGCCAGCGCATGCGCCACGCGGACGCGGATTTCATCCAGCGTCGCCGACGTCTTTGCGTTGAGAAAATCGTAGTCCATCGCCTGTCCCCTCTTCGTGCCGATTGGCGGCTGCGAGGGGGATTCTGGGAGCGCGATGGTTAATGCTGCGTTAAATACGACGGCCGGCGGGATTGCGTGGATGGCGAAGGCGGTTATCCGCATTTTCCAGAGATCTGGCATCGCATCGCGTCCACCGCTGCGCCCAAACCACAGGTGTCATCGCCCGGCTCGACCGGGCGATCCAGTACGTTGCGGCTTCTCCGCTCAATCACAGCCGCCTCTGGAATGCTGGATGCTCCGCTTGCCGCCTACGCTGACGCTTCGGCGAGCCAAGACCTCGCACCCCGGCGAAGCCTTGGCGTAGCCGGGCCGCGGGGCATGACACCGAGATTGAGGCGCGTGCGTCGCGCAGCCAATCACCGCTTCTCGATCACCAGGCTTTGCACCGCGCGGCCGAAATAGCCTTGCCGGTCGGCGAGCCGCGACATCGCAAGGCCCGGGCCATCTGCGCCGATCCAGGATTCTCCGTCGAGCAGGATCCAGTCGCCGACCGGCTGCCGTGCAAAACTGACGGTGAGGTCGGCGTTGATGTAGGTCCAGGCGCGAAAATCGAGTGTCGAGGCGGTGCCGTTGGAGAAGTCGGCTGCGACGACCGCGCGCATGGCCTGCGAGACGGCTTCTCCCTCGATCAACGGCGTGTCGACCCGAAACCAGATCGCACCGGCACCGGCCTGGCCGAAGCGGCCGCGCGCTGCGCGCATAGAGACCGAACGCACGAACGGGCTGGTGGCAGCGTGCCCGTCCTCGATCAGCGACTGCTCCGGCGGCGGCAGGGTCACCGGCAGCTCCTTGACGTCATCGGGCAGCGTCAGCGCCTGCCGCCTGATCTTCAGCACGGTCGCGCCGACCACGACGACGCCGTCAGCCAGGAGCTTGATGCCGCAGAGCTGGATCTTGCGGCCTTCGCGCAAGACCTCGGTCGCGATGGTGAGAGGCGCCACCGGCACCGGACGCATCAAATCAATGGTGACGCGCGCGATGTCCATCGGCACGGACGTTGCCATCCGCTCAGCCGCCCACACCACGAGCGACGCCGGCGCCGAGCCGTGCTGCATGCGCGGGTCCCATGGACCCGCAGCATTAGGACTGGTGACGACGCTATTGCCGTCGACGCGGTAGATGGCACCCATTGCGAGCGCCATCACAGCGGCGGATCGATCGCTTCGTCATATTCCTTCTTGAAGCGCGCGATCAGCTCGGCCGCGGGCACGATTCCCTCGACGCTGCCGATGCCCTGGCCCGAGCCCCAGATCTCCTTCCATGCCTTCGGCTTGGCGCGCTCGCCGGAAGCATCGGTGCCGAAATTCATCTTGGAGGGGTCGGACGTCGGCAGGTTCTCCGGATCCATGCCGGCAGCGAGGATCGACGGCTTCAGGTAGTTGCCGTGCACGCCGGTGAAAAGATTGGAATACACGATGTCGTCGGCGCTCGAGCCCGCGATCATCTCCTTGTACTTCTCGACCGCGTTTGCCTCTTTCGTGGCGATGAAGGCCGAGCCGACATAGGCAAAGTCGGCGCCGAGGATGCGCGCGGCGCGGATCGCCTTGCCGTTGCCGATCGCGCCCGACAGCGCGATCGGGCCGTCGAACCATTTTCGCGTCTCGGCAACGAAGGCGAGCGGCGAGATGGTGCCGGCGTGGCCGCCGGCGCCGGCCGCGACCAGGATGAGGCCGTCGGCGCCCTTCTCGATCGCCTTGTGCGCGAACTTCTGGTTGATCACGTCGTGGAAGACGATGCCGCCCCAGCCATGCACGGCCTGATTGAGCTCCGCGCGCGCGCCGAGCGAGGAGATGAGCATCGGCACCTTGTACTTGGCGCAAAGCGCCATGTCGTGGTCGAGCCTGTTGTTCGACTTGTGTACGATCTGGTTCACCGCGAACGGCGCGGAAGGACGCTCGGGATGCGCGCGGTCATAGGCCGCGAGCTCTTCGGTGATCCGTGCCAGCCACTCGTCGAGCAGCTCCGGCGGCCGAGCGTTCAGCGCCGGGAACGAGCCGACCACACCTGCCTTGCACTGCGCGATCACCAGATCGGGCACCGAGATGATGAAGAGCGGCGAGCCGATCACGGGGATCGACAGACGCCCTTTGAACAAGGCAGGCATGGACATTGCGGAGCGATCCTCTATTGGCGGACGAGTTGAAGGCTTGGCGCCATACCAACAAGGCAATCTTTCCACTGTCAAGTATTGCGTTTGCGTCCGCCGGACGTCGTTACCGCAATTCCAAGTCGCGGAATTCACCGCGAGCGTCGGCGCCTCACTCGCCCAGATCAGGATTGATCAGCCGCTCGAACGAGAACATCTCGTCCCATTTCTCCTGTGTCAGCAGCTTGCGCTCGACCACCACGATCTGGTGTAGCGACTTGCCGCTCTTGTAGCCCTCGCGGGCGATCTCGGCGCACTGCTTGTAGCCAAGCAGCGGCTTCAGCACGGTGACGATGCCGAGCGAGTTGAGCACCATGTTGCGGGTGTGCTCTTCGTTGGCGGTGATGCCGACGACGCAGTTCTCGCGCAGGCTGTTGACCGCGCGCTCCATGGTGCGGATCGAGAAGAACAACGCGAACGAAATCACCGGCTCCATCACGTTGAGCTGGAGCTGGCCCGCGGAGGCCGCGAGGGTCACCGTGGTGTCGAGGCCGATGACGAGGAAGCTGGTCTGGTTGACGACCTCGGGGATCACCGGATTGACCTTGCCGGGCATGATCGACGAGCCCGGCTGAAGCTGCGGCAGGTTGATCTCGTTGAAGCCGGCGCGCGGGCCCGAGGCCAGCAGGCGAATGTCGTTGCAGATCTTGGTGAGCTTGCTCGCGGTGCGCTTCAAGACGCCGGAGAGCTGCACATAGGCGCCGGTGTCCGACGTCGCCTCGACGAGATCGCCGGCGAGCACGAAGTCGACGCCGGTCAGCGCGCTCAGGTGCCTGACGGCGAGCTTGGGATATCCGACCGCCGCTGTGACCGACGTGCCGATCGCGGTGGCGCCGAGATTGATCTCGCGCAACAATGCACGAGCTTCCGAGATGCGATCCACCTCCTCGCCGATCGTCGTGCCCCAGCCGCGGAACTCGGCGCCGAGCGACATCGGCACTGCGTCCTGGAGATGTGTGCGTCCCATCTTCAGCACGCGATCGAACTCGCGCCCCTTGGCGAAGAACGCCTCCTGCAACTGCCGCAGCGCCGTCATGTAGCTTTCAAGCCGCAGGATCAGCGCCAGACGGAAAGCGGTTGGATAGGTGTCGTTGGTCGACTGGCCGTAATTGACGTGGTCGTTCGGGCTGACGTGCTGATAGTCGCCCTTGCCGAAGCCGAGCGATTCCAGCGCGAGGTTGGCGATCACCTCGTTGGCGTTCATGTTGGTCGAGGTGCCGGCGCCGCCCTGGATGAAATCGGTGACGAACTGATCCATCATGTCGCCGGCGATGACGCGATCGCAGCCGAGGATGATCGCGTCCGCTACCTTGGCGTCGATCGCGCCGAGGTCGCGATTGGCCATCGCGGCGGCCTTCTTGACGTAGCCAAGCGCCTTCACGAAGTAAGGCTCCTGGTTCATCGGAATGCCGGTGATGTGGAAGTTCTCCTTCCCGCGGATGGTCTGGACGCCGTAGTAGATGTTGTCGGCGATCTCACGCTGTCCGAGGAAGTCCTGCTCCGTACGGCTCATAGGCGCTCCTTGTGGTTTGCTGGCGCGCAGGTCATCGCCTCAGTTCTGGCACAGCGCGCTGGTGACGAACGTATCGGTGCGGCAGTCATCCGGCTTGCGGGTTCTGCCGGGAATCAAGACCTTTGCTGAGCAGCTCTGCGCGGAGTCAGCGTTCAGGCTCTTGCCTTCCTTGTAGCCTTTGCCCTGGCAGAGCCTGTCGGCAGCCTGCTTGCAATCCGGCGCGCCGTTTGCGGAGGCCGGGCAGGCCGCGCGCCCCGACACCATGGTCGATGGCATTGCCATGCGCGACAGGTCGTCGATGGTCTCGCTCGGACTTTTGATCGGCGGCAGGATCGAGGGCAGCTTGTCGAACAGCTTACCGATTTCGTTGACCAGCCCGGGATTCTCCTCGCGCGCCGGTGGGGCTGATGCCGCGGGAGTTGATTGCGGCGGCGAAGCCTGCGGTCCGGCCTCTTGAAGGCCGAGCGACGGCGCCGTTGACTGTGCCCATCCGGGCCCGCCGGCGCAAGGCGGAAGGAATAGCGCTGCTGTCACAATCATCCGGAGTCGCGTGACCGGGTTGCCGGATCGAACCATCATGGCCCAACCGTAGCCGAAGCCAGCGCGCCGGCAAAGCGCCTGCCGCGCGATCGGATAAGTTGATCAGATCAGCTTGATCGCAACCACGAAGCCGAGCACCAGCACCGCGGCGCCGATCGCCACCCACAAGGCGAGATGCCGCTCGATCCTGACCCGGATCCAGTCGCCGTACCGGTTGAGAAGTACTGCGGCGACGAAGAAGCGCCCGCCACGCGCGATGATCGAGCACAGAATGAATAGCCCGATGTTGTAGCCGGCGAAGCCCGACGTGATTGTGACGAGCTTGTAGGGGATCGGCGTGAGGCCCTTGAGCAGGATGATCACCGCGCCCCATTCGGCATAGGAAGCCCGGAACGCATCAACCTTGTCGCCGAGGCCGTAGACCTGGATCAGCCAGTGGCCGACCGAGTCATAGAGCAGCGCGCCGATGGCATAGCCAAGCATGCCGCCCAGCACCGAAGTCGCGGTGCAGACCGCGGCGTAGACCCAGGCGCGCTGCGGGCGCGCCAGCGACATCGGGATCAGCATCACGTCCGGGGGGACAGGAAAGAACGAGCTTTCTGCAAAGGCCACGGCGCCCATGATCCAGAGCGCGTAGGGCTTGTGGGCGGAGTCGATGCACCAGTCGTAGATACGTTTCAGCATGGCGCCGCGATGAAGCACCATGGGAGCGATTTGTCCATGGCGAGATGGGGCCGATTTGTAGCGCTTCTAGTGGCGCTTGCGCGCCGTCCGACCCTCGAGCGCGACAATTGGCCGCCGGGCGGCAACGCCGGGTGAGGCGACTTTGGGCAGCTTCATCGGCGATTTCGGCAGCTTCTCGGCGATACCCAGCATGTCTTCCCGCCGCGCCATCTCGCGCCAGACGTCCTCGGGTCGCACGCCGGCCGAGGCCCAGAGCACGGTGAGATTGTAGAGCAGGTCGGCGCTTTCCCGGATCACGGCTTCGCTATCGCCATGAACGGCATCGATGACCACCTCGATGGCTTCCTCGGCAAGTTTTTTCGCCATTTTGGCCGGGCCACGCTGAAACAGCCGGGCGGTACGCGATGTTGCCGGATCAAGATCCCTGGCCGCGAGCACAGCCAGATATAGCCGCTCAAGCGAATCACTCATGTACTCAAAACTACTCTAAACCAATGGTGGACGTGTTAACGTCTGACAATAAAAGCAAAATTTGAGCCGGCGCGGCAACCGCGCCGGCTTATCGTGGTCAACAGCTTACCAACAGCCGGCGCCGCTTCGGCTGCAAGTCGCAAAGGGATCGCGACCGACATTGCCATTATAGGGGTAGTTCGGATCGCTCCCGTAGTAGCCCGAGCCCCTGTAGTAAGCCGGCCCACCGTAATAGGTTGGCCCGCCATAGTAGGCGGGTCCGCCATAGTCATAGGCGTAGGCATCGCGGGTGGCAGCGATCGCAAGCCCGGTGCCGACGATGCCGGCAAAGGCCGCCGCAGCGGCCGCTCCACCGCCACCATGCCAGTGGCGACCTCCGGCGAAGGACGTCGAGGGCGCGGCGATGGTCAGCGCCACTACGGCGACGGTGGCGAGTACGGCCTTGCGGCCAATCGTCGTGGAAATTCGGTCAAACATATCGGCCTCCATGGGTGCCTGCGGACGGGCTTATCTCTCTAAAACCCGCGCATCCCATGTTGGGTTCCCCAACCCCAACAGAAGCTGAACGGCGACAAATTCGCGCAGAGATTGCGAAATCGTGACACATTCCGCTCATCAACCGTTCAGGTTTGATGGGCCAGGATGACGACTGCCGGCGCTTTGCAAGCGTCACAAAAAGAAGCAACGCTAGTCCGGCGCGAATTCATGCGCGCATGCCCGAAATTCATCTCCCACTGTCTGTTGGCTCTCTGGATCGGGCTCGCGCTACTGGCGTGTCCGCGCCCGCGCCCGGCAAGCGCCGCGGACGACACGGCGCGGCATGCCGCGATCCAGTTCTCTTTCGACCGCCCGATTGAATCGAGCATGGCGCCGTTCTTCATGGCGGCGAAGGACGGGTTGTTCGGCGCCGAGCACCTCACCGTGTCGTTCAGCAACGCCGCAGGCTCGCCAGAGGCGCTTGCGCGAATCGCCAGGGGCGACAGTGATCTCGCTCTCGTCGACATCAACGAATTGATCCGCTTTCGCGACAGGCCAGATGCCCCGCCGATCAAGGCCGTGTTCGTGCTGTTCAACCGGGCGCCCTACGCGATCGTCGCGCGCAGGAGCCGCGGCATCCATACGCTATCCGACCTCGAGGGCAAGACGGTCGGCGTTGCCGACAGCGATTTGTCGATCCGGCTGTGGCCGGCGCTCGCGCGTCAGAATGCCATCAATGCGGCGCGTGTGAGATTCTACAAGATGAGTGCAGCGGTGCGCGAGCCGATCCTGTCCGCCGGACAGGTCGATGCCGTCGCCGGCTTCAGCTATTTGTCGGCCGTGAATTTGCGCGACCGCGGCGTGCCCGCCGACGATCTCGCGGTGCTGCGCTATGCCGATTATGGCTGCGAGGCCTATGGCTTTGCCGTGGTGGTGAACCCGTCCTTTGCCGCGTCGAAGCCGGACGCCGTGAAAGGTTTCGTGCGCGCGCTGATCGGCGGACTCAATGCAACGGTCAAGGAGCCGGAGCGCGCTGTCGACGAGGTCGTCAGCCGGATGGAGGACGGCGTGCGCGACCTCGAGCTCGCAAGGCTATCCACCGTGCTTGCCGACAACATCCTGACCGATGACGTCCGCCGCAACGGTCTCGGCGGCGTCGATCCCGCGCGCTTGGATCGCGCGATCGACCAGATCGCGCAGGATTTCAAGTTCCGCAGGCGCCCCACTGCGAGCGATATTTTCGACGAACAGTTCCTGCCGCCGATGGCTGGCCGGCTGATCAATTGAATAAAACTGAGAGCTTCGGCTGTATCTTGCGCCCCATCCCTGATTAGAATGCCACCTCGTTCGATCCCGCCCGCGCGAGTGCTGTACCTTCATGTCGATCCTTCGTCTCTACACCCGCGTTCTCGAGTTGCTCGGCAAGGAGGCGCGGCTGGGCTGGCTGCTGGCGATCGCCAATCTGCTGCTCGCGACGGCGCAGTTCGCCGAGCCCGTGCTGTTCGGCAAGATCGTCGACGTGCTCTCCGGCAAGACCGTCGCAGGCTCGAACTCCGCATGGCCATTCCTGTTCGCCTGGGTCGCGTTCGGGCTGTTCACGATCGGCTGTAGCGCGCTGGTGGCGCTGCATGCCGACCGGCTTGCCCATCGCCAGCGCCAGGCCGTGCTGACGAGCTATTTCGAGCACATTTTGCAACTGCCTCTGACCTTCCACTCCGGCACCCATTCCGGGCGGCTGATGAAGGTGATGCTCAACGGCACGGATGCGTTGTGGCGGCTGTGGCTCGGCTTCTTCCGCGAGCATTTTGCCGCGATCCTGTCGGTGTTCGTGCTACTGCCGCTGTCGCTCTATCTGAACTGGCGGCTCGCCATCCTGCTGTTCGCGCTCTGCGTCGTATTCACGGCGCTGACGACCTTCGTCGTGCGCAAGACCTACGGCATGCAGATGACGGTCGAGGAGCACTATAGCGACCTCTCTGCGCGCGCCTCCGACGCGCTCGGCAACGTGGCGCTGGTGCAGAGTTTCGTCCGCGTCGAAGCCGAGGTGCAGGGACTGCGCTTCGTTGCCGACCAGTTGCTCGCCGCGCAAATGCCGGTGCTGTCCTGGTGGGCGCTCGTCACCGTGATCACGCGCGCCTCCACCACCATCACGGTGCTCGCGATCTTCACGCTCGGAATCGCGCTGCACGACCAGGGACTGACGACGGTCGGCGAGATCGTGATGTTCGTGAGCTTTGCAACGCTTTTGATCCAGAAGCTCGAGCAGGTCGTGAGCTTCGTCAACAACGTCTTCATGGAGGCGCCGCGCTTACGCGAATTCTTCAACGTGCTCGATGCCGTGCCCGCCGTGCACGACCGGCCCGATGCGATCGACGTCGGGCGCCTGTCGGGCCTCGTCGAATTCCACGACGTCACCTTCTCCTATGACGGCAAGCGGCCGGCGGTCGAGGATCTCTCCTTCACCGCGCTGCCCGGACAGACGATCGCGCTGGTCGGCCCGACCGGCGCCGGCAAGTCGACCGCGATCGCGCTTCTGCATCGTGCGTTCGATCCGCAATCGGGCTTCATCAAGATCGACGGCATGGATGTGCGCGGGGTAACGCTCACGGCGCTGCGGCGGAACATCGGCGTGGTGTTCCAGGAAGCGCTGCTGTTCAACCGCTCGATCGCGGAGAATTTGCGCGTCGGCAAGCCGGACGCAACCGACGCGGATATGCGGCTCGCGGCCGAGCGCGCGCAGGCGCTCGAATTCATCGAGCGCAGCGGCGGCTTCGAGACCAACGCGGGCGAGCGCGGCCGCATGCTGTCCGGCGGCGAGCGGCAGCGGCTGTCGATCGCGCGTGCGCTGCTGAAGGACCCGCCAATCCTGATCCTGGACGAGGCCACCAGCGCGCTCGATGCCGTCACCGAGGCGAAGGTCAACGCTGCTCTCGATGAAGTGATGCGAGGCCGCACCACCTTCGTGATCGCCCATCGCCTCTCCACCATCCGCAATGCCACGAGGATCCTGGTGTTCGACAGTGGCCGCGTGATCGAAAGCGGAACTTTCGATGAACTCGTGGCCAAAGGCGGCCATTTCGCCGCGCTCGCCAGGGCCCAGTTCATGGTGCAGGAAAGTGCACGGACGAGCGTGACAGCGGCGGAGGCCGCAGCCCCGGCTGTGACCTCCCAGTAAAACCGTCGAAATTCGGCCTATTTCATCGCTGAATACCCGGTCAGGCCCCCTGTTCTCGGTGAACGAGCCGGTATAGGTTTGCACCCGCCGCAAGCGGCGGCGCTGACCTACGCTTCAAACCCGAACCTCAGATCATGAGAACCGCATTATCGGGCGGCTCTCCAAGGACCGGAATCGGATAGTGCACTTCTTTCGCCCGCTGCTTCGCCTTGCCCCGCTGAACCTGGCCATCGTGGCCGCCGCGCTGACGTTGCTTGCGCCGCGCGACGCGCGCGCCGAGGCGCTGCTTCTGATCGAGGCCGACAGCGGCAAGGTCTTGCAGGCGGAGAATGCGACCATTCCCTGGTATCCGGCCTCGGTAACCAAGATCATGACCGCCTACGTCACGCTGAAGGCGGTGAAGGACGGCAAGCTCACGCTCGACTCGCTGCTGACGGTCTCACCGACAGCGGCTTCGCAATCGCCCTCGAAGATGGGCTTTCGTCCCGGCACGCAGGTCACCGTCGACAACGCGCTGAAGATGATGATGGTCAAGTCGGCGAACGACATGGCCGTGGTGCTCGCCGAGGGCGTCGGTGGTTCGATCGACGGCTTCTCCGCAATGATGAACCAGACCGCCTCGAAGCTCGGCATGACGCAGACGAGCTACGTCAATCCGAACGGGCTGCCCGCCGACGGCCAGATCACCTCGGCGCGCGATCTTGGAATCCTGGCGCGCTCGTTCCTGCGTGACCTGCCGGAATACGAGTATTTCGTGCACATCCCGGCGATCCGCTTCGGCAAGCGCATCACGCCGAACTTCAACAAGCTGATCGGCCGTTATCCCGGCGCCGACGGTTTCAAGACCGGCTTCATCTGCGCCTCCGGTTACAACCTCGTGGCATCAGCGTCCCGCAACGGTCGACGGCTGATCGCGGTGGTGCTCGGCGCCAATTCCGGCACCGCGCGCGCGGTCAAGGCGGCTCAGCTTCTGGAGCGCGGCTTCTCGCAGGACACGCTGTCGTGGCTGCGTCCCGCGCTCGGCACGGTCGACAGCCTCGCGCCGGTCGACGCCTCGCCGCCGAACCTGCGCGACGAGATGTGCGGCGGCCACCGCAAGCGCCCGGCCAGCGACGACGACGATGCGCTGATCGCAACCAATGGCGGCACGGGCGGATCGACGTCCCTGACGGGCGGCGAAGCCCAGGTGACGTTCTTCACCGCCGGCCTGCAACCGCCCATGATGAAGGCGTCCGACTTGCTCGCCTCGGCCGCAGCGCCCGCCGAGCCGGTGCCGGTCTATACCGGGCCGACGCGAAGCGGCGCCGCCCTGATTGCGGCGGTCGCGGCCGATGCCGACCAGCAGGCGACCCCAAAGGCGCGAGGCAAGAAGTCGCGCGTTGCGGCGAAGAAGCCTGAGGCGACCGACAAGCCGAAAGATGCGGGCAAGGACGCCAAGTCGAGCGCCAAGCTTGATGCCAAGCCGGATGCGAAGGGTGAAGCCAAACCCGCAGCCAAGCCGGTCAAGCACGCCAATGCCAAGCCCGACACGGCCGCGAAGCCCCCGGAAAAGCCTGCGGCGAACGGCGACTCCGCGGCCAAGCCTGCCAAGCCGAAGGCAACCGCCAAGCCCGCGGCCAAGCCTGCGCCCAACAACAGTTAACGGCCCGCCGGCCGGCCCTTCACCCGCACTTCGCAACTGCGACAGCGCGGTTTGCGACGATTCCAGTAGCCACTTCCGGCCCCTTGTCCTAAGCCTCAACCGCTTGCCACCGGTTGCGGCAGGCTCAATACTGCGTGCAACGAGGCAAGCCTGAGACACATCGGGCTCTGGTTTAGGAGGGGAGTACCTATGGAGCGCATCTGGCTCAAACAATATCCGCCCGGCGTGCCAGCCGATATCGAGCCGACGCAATACGCATCGCTGGTCGACCTCCTGGAGGAGAGCTTTGCGAAGTTCGCCGACCGCAAGGCCTTCATCTGCATGGACAAGGCGATCAGCTACCGCGACCTCGACCAGATGTCTCTGGCGCTTGCCTCCTATTTGCAGAGCCGCGGCCTGCAACGCGGCGCGCGCGTCGCGATCATGATGCCGAACGTGCTGCAATATCCGGTCGCGACTGCGGCCGTGCTGCGCGCGGGCTTCGCGGTCGTCAACGTCAACCCGCTCTATACGCCGCGCGAGCTCGAGCACCAGCTCAAGGATTCCGGCGCCGAAGCCATCATCGTGCTGGAGAATTTTGCCCACACCGTCGAGCAGGTGATCGCCAAGACGTCCGTCAAGCACGTCGTCATGGCAAGCATGGGCGACCTGCTCGGCTTCAAGGGCGTGATCGTCAACCTCGTCGTTCGCCGCGTGAAGAAAATGGTGCCGGCGTATTCGCTGCCGGGTGCAATCGCCTTCAACGATGCGCTGGCAGCGGGCCGCAGCGCGACCTTCAACAAGCCAAAACTGTCGCCCGGCGACGTCGCTTTCCTGCAATATACCGGCGGCACGACCGGCGTCTCCAAAGGCGCCACGCTGCTTCACCGCAACATCGTCTCCAACGTGCTGCAGAACGACGCGTGGCTACAGCCGGCGGTCGCCGCGCCGCCGCATGTCGATCACCTCATGATCGTCTGCGCGCTCCCGCTCTATCACATCTTCGCGCTGACGGCCTGCTACCTGCTCGCGGTGCGTGCCGGCGGCTGCAATCTTTTGATCCCCAACCCGCGCGACATCCCCGGCTTCATCAAGGAGCTGGCGAAGTACCAGGTCAACAGCTTCCCGGCGGTCAACACGCTCTACAACGGCCTGATGCACCATCCCGACTTCAAGAAGCTCGACTTCTCCAAACTCAAGATCTCCAACGGCGGCGGCATGGCCGTGCAGCGCCCGGTCGCCGAGCAGTGGAAGGCGGTGACCGGCTGCTTCATCGCGGAAGGCTACGGCCTGTCCGAGACCGCGCCGACACTCACCTGCAATCCGGCGACCACGAATGAGTTCTCCGGCTCGATCGGCATTCCCGTGCCCTCGACCTGGATCTCGATCCGTGACGACGACGGCAACGAGGTGGCGCTGGGACAGCCCGGCGAAATCTGCGCCAAGGGCCCTCAGGTGATGTCAGGCTACTGGAACAGGCCGGAGGAGACCGCCAAGGTCATGACCACGGACGGCTACTTCCGCACCGGCGACATCGGCGTGATGGACGAGAAGGGGTATATCAAGATCGTCGATCGCAAGAAGGACATGATCCTGGTCTCGGGCTTCAACGTTTATCCGAACGAGATCGAGGAAGTGATCGCGAGCCATCCGGGCGTGCTCGAATGCGCGGTGATTGGCATTCCCGACGCGAAATCGGGCGAGGCGGTGAAGGCCTTCGTGGTGAAGAAGGACCCGAACCTGACGGCCGAGGACGTGATCAAGTACTGTCACGAGCAGCTCACCGGCTACAAGGTGCCCAAGCACATCGAGTTCCGGAGCGAGCTGCCGAAGACCAATGTCGGCAAGATTTTGCGTCGGCAGCTCCGCGACGAGAAGAAGGCCGAGGCGGCGTAAGCCAGCCCCTCGATGCCTGATGCCAACGACATCGCGCCGGCCGGCGTCCTCGCCTTCTGGCGCGAGGCCGGCGGCGAGCGCTGGTACAAGCGCGACGATGATTTCGACGCCGAAATCCGCAGCCGCTTTCTGGAGCTGTGGCAGCGCGCGGCGAATGGAGGCTTGTCGTCGTGGGAGGCCAGCGATGACGGTGCGCTGGCGCTCGTCATCGTGCTCGACCAGTTTCCCCGCAACATGTTCCGCGGCGACGCGCTGACCTACGCGAGCGACGCGCTGGCGCGCGAGGTGGCCCGCCGAGCGCTCGCCCGCGGCGCCGACGGACGGGTCGATCCAGCCTTGCGCGAATTCTTCTACCTGCCGTTCATGCATTCCGAGCATTTGCCCGACCAACTGCACTGCGTCGCGCTGTTCCGAAAAATCGACAGCAGCGACAACCTGAAATACGCCGAGGAGCACGCCGACATCATCCACCGGTTCGGACGCTTCCCTCACCGCAATCGCATCCTCGGCCGCTGCTCCACGCCGGACGAGCAAGCGTTCCTGGATGGTGGCGGCTTTTCCGGTTGATGACATCACGGTGAAGGGCGGAGAGCTTTCGTCCCCTTGCGCATCGGAAATATTGTGCGGCCCGGCCGCCCGGTCTACAAAGCGGAACCGAATTCCAGGGAGAACTGACGATGGCGATCCAGATTGGCGACAAGCTGCCCGAGGCGAAATTCCGCGTGATGACGGCGGAGGGTCCGCAGGTCAAATCGACCGATGACATTTTCAAAGGCAAGAAGGTGGCGCTGTTCGCGGTGCCCGGTGCCTACACCGGCACCTGCCACAAGATGCATCTGCCGAGCATCTTCCTCAACGCCTATGCCATCAAGGACAAGGGCGTCGACACGATCGCGATCGTCTCGGTCAACGACGCCTTCGTCATGAACGCCTGGAAGCGCGACACCGACCAGCGCGATGAGGCGACCTTCCTCGCAGACGGCAATGCCGACTTCACCAAGGCGATCGGCATGGAGCTTGACGCCTCCGCCAACGGTCTCGGCATCCGCTCCAAGCGCTACTCGATGCTGGTCGAGGACGGCGTCGTGAAGAAACTGAACCTCGAGGCAATGCCCGGCAAGGTCGAGGTATCTGGCGGCGATACGCTGCTCGGGCAGCTGTAAGGCGCGACTCAACTTAAGCCAAACAAACGACTGTCATGCCCCGCGAAGGCGGGGCATCCAGTATTCCAGAGACGTCGAGATTTCATTGCGACCGCCGCAGCGTACTGGATCGCCCGGTCAAGCCGGGCGATGACGACTGAGGTTGAGGCGGCATCGCTACGATGACCGCGCCCTACTCCCTCACTCTCTGCTGCATCCTCGCCATCGCAATCCCGTCACGTGCGAGTTGGTCAGCGCGCTCGTTTTCGGGGTGGCCGGCGTGTCCCTTGACCCAGTGCCAGCGCACCTCATGCGCCTTCAGCGCTGTGTCGAGGCGCTGCCAGAGCTCGACGTTCTTCACTGGCTTCTTGTCGGCGGTGCGCCAGCCGTTGCGCTTCCAGCCATGGATCCAGCCGGTGATGCCCTGCCGGACATATTGGCTATCGGTGTAGAGATCGACGGTGCAGGGCTTCTTCAGGGCTTCGAGCGCCGAGATCGCCGCCATCAGCTCCATCTGGTTGTTGGTGGTGTGGCGCTCGCCGCCGTTCAGCTCCTTCTCCTTGTCGCCGAACCTCAGGATTGCGCCCCAGCCGCCGGGCCCGGGATTTCCCGAGCATGCGCCGTCCGTGAAGATCGTGACATTGGGCAGCTCGCTCACGCGACCAGTCCTGACGGCAAGAGGCCATAGTCACGCACGCTCGAAACGCTCCGGTGGAAGCGCAGCTTGCGGACGTATTCCATCGGGTCCTTGGGGCGCACCAGCGCACCCGATGGCACGTTCAGCCAGTCGACCAGCCGCGTCAGCAGGAAGCGGATCGCCGCACCGCGCGCCAGCAGCGGCAGCGCGGCTTCCTCCGCCTCAGTCAACTTGCGGACGCGCCCATAGGCATTGAGGAAGGCGCGCGCCTTGGTGACGTTGAAGGAGTGATCCGGCTCGAAGCACCAGGCATTGAGACAGATCGCGACGTCATAGGCGAACATGTCGTTGCAGGCGAAGGTGAAGTCGATGATCCCGGAGAGCTTGTCGCCGAGGAAGAAGACGTTGTCATTGAACAGGTCGGCGTGGATCACACCCTCGGGCAGGTTGTTAGGCCAGACACCGCTCGAGAGATGGTCGAGCTCGACTTCGAGGAATGCACGCAGGCCTGGCTGCACCTCGTCGGCGCGTGCTGCGGCCTGGTCGAACAGCGGCCGCCAGCCGGACACCGAGAGCGCGTTGGCGCGCCGAACCGGGAAATTGGCGCCGGCCAGATGCATCTTCGCCAGCGCCTCGCCGACGCCCGCGCAATGCGTGGCGTTCGGCTTGCGCGGCCAGACGCCTTCGAGAAAGGTGATGATCGCCGCCGGCCGTCCCGCAAGCTCGCGCAGCGCCTCGCCGTCCTTGCCCTTCACCGGCAGCGGGCAGTTAATGCCGTGTTCGGCCAGGTGCGTCATCAGCGCGAGGAAGAACGGCAGGTCGTTCTTCGCCACGCGCTTCTCGTAGAGCGTGAGGATGAACGAGGCTTGCTTGTTTCCTTGGCTCGTGTGCAGCAGGAAGTTGGAGTTCTCGACGCCTTCGGCGATGCCCTTGTAGGACAGGAGTTCGCCGAGATCGTATTGGCTTAAGTAATCCGCAAGCTCGTCGGCGGCGACATCGGTGTAGACCGCCATACAAGATTACTCGGCAGCGGCTTCGGGGCGCAGCGAGCGCGGCAGCGGGAAGAACTCGTTCTCTTCGGCGGCCGACACCGTCTCCACATGCAGCGTGTAGCGCTCGGCGAAGGCATCCATGATCTCCTCGACGATCACCTCCGGCGCCGAGGCGCCCGCGGTGATGCCGAGGCTCTTGATGTTGCCGAAACGATCCCAGTCGATGTCGGCGGCGCGCTGCGCCAGCACGGCGATGTTGCAGCCCTCGCGCTCAGCGACCTCGCGCAGGCGCTGCGAGTTCGACGAGTTCGGCGCGCCGACCACGATCAATGCATCGACCACGGGGGCCACCTTCTTCACCGCGAGTTGGCGGTTGGTGGTGGCGTAGCAGATGTCTTCCTTGTGCGGCCCATTGATGTTCGGGAAGCGCTCCTTCAGGAGCGCCACGATCTCCGCAGTGTCGTCGATCGACAGCGTGGTCTGGGTCACGAAGGCGAGGTTGTTCGGATCCTTCGGGGCGATGGTCTTGGCGTCCTCGGCGGTCTCGATCAGGGTCACGGCGCCGGCCGGGAGCTGGCCGAGGGTGCCGACCACCTCGGGATGATGGGAATGGCCGATCAGGAAGATCTCGCGGCCACGCTTGAAGTGGATCGCGGCCTCGCGGTGCACCTTGGTCACCAGCGGGCAGGTCGCATCCAGCGAGAAGAGGTTGCGGGATTGCGCGTCGGCCGGAACTGACTTCGGCACGCCATGGGCCGAAAACACCACGGGCGCAGTGGTATTTTCCGGGATTTCAGCCAGCTCCTCGACGAAAATCGCGCCCTTCTTCTTCAACCCGTCCACGACATATTTGTTGTGCACAATCTCATGGCGAACATAGACCGGGGCACCATACATGGTGAGCGCCCGCTCCACGGTGTCGATGGCCCGCACCACCCCCGCGCAGAAGCCGCGGGGAGAACAAAGCACGATCTTGAGGTCTGGTTTGGCTGACATGAAGCGATCTCGGGACCGAATCACCCTCGGCCGATGGGCCGGGAACGGTCGATGGATGAAATAGGGCTTGGCACGGACTGCTAGGGACTTGGGCCCCCTTTCGGGCGCTGTCAAGGCACTATCTATAGCAGAACCATTGCGTGAATGGCCCCTCACGGCTTATATAGGCGTTAATTCCCGTCATCGCTGATGACCCCCCGGTTTCGCCTCCAAAGAGGTGGGCGAAGCACAAAGGAGATTTGCCCATGAGCAACGCACCTCTGATGCCCAAGGCGACCGCCGTCTGGCTGCTCGACAACACGGCGCTGACCTTCGATCAGGTCGCCGATTTCACCAAGATGCACCCCCTGGAGGTGCGCGCGATCGCCGACGGCGACGCCGCCCAGGGCATCAAGGGCATGGATCCCCTCTCCAACGGCCAGTTGACCCGCGAGGAGATTGAGAAGGGCGAGAAGAACCCCGACTACCGGCTCCGCCTCCAGGAGAGCAAGGTGGTGCTGCCGCCCCAGCCCAAGCGCAAGGGGCCGCGCTACACCCCAGTGTCGCGCCGCCACGAGCGCCCGAGCGCCATCCTCTGGCTGCTGCGCAGCCATCCCGAGCTCAAGGACGCCCAGATCATGCGACTGGTCGGCACCACCAAAAGCACCATCGCCAGCGTCCGGGATCGCACCCACTGGAACACCTCCCAGCTGACGCCGATCGACCCGGTCACGCTCGGCCTCTGCTCGCAGATTGAGCTCGATTTCGAGGTGGCGCGTGCAGCCAAGGAAAAGCCGGTCGACGCGGCCTATGGCGGCGCCACCCTGCTGCCGGCCTCCGAAACCACGAAGAAGGACGAATACGAGCCGGCGGAGAAGAGCAGCGACGACCTCAACGTCGACGCCGTGTTCGCCAAGCTGAAGACGCTCGGCGGCAAGAAGCAGGAGGAAGAGGAGTAGTTTCGCTCCTCGGCCGATCGTCGAAAATCATTTCAACGCGGCGGCCAACCCGCCGCGTTTTTGTTTGAGAGCACGATCCAGCCGATTTTCCGTTGTCATGCCCCGCGAAAGCGAAAGCGGCATCCAGTAAGCTGCGGCCTCTCGGTCCAACCATCGCTGTCGCTGGAATACTGGATCGCCCGGGCAAGGCCGGGCAGTGACAATACAGCGAGCAGCTTCGACGATATCATCGCCCGTCCCCCCTCCGGAACGATGCGGTCGATGTCGCATTGATCCGCGCGGAGGATGTGCGATGCAACTCGACGAAGAACGCTTTGCTGTGATGCTCGGGCGCGCGGTTCTGGCGGTCTGGGGCGATATGCCCCGCTACGTTCAGGAGGCCCTCTTCGACGCTGCCCTGAAGGATCATCCTGCGGACCGTGATCCACTGGCTAAGCTGCTCCATGAGCGGCATCCCCGGACGGCCCACGACTAGATGCATCTCCGTCATCACGGGAGCCGTCAATATAGGGCTCGCACGGGCAGATCAGCCCAGCTCGATCGCGTCGTCGACCTCGTGGACGAGCCCGACGCCGTCGATGGTCAGCACCATCTTCGCCTTCAGCTTCTCGTGACCCGTGATCCTGCCTGCCGCGATCGCATCGCGCACGGCCTTCTCGATCTCGCGCTGTGAAGTGACGCCGACTTGCTTGAGGAATTTGCGCAAGGACGTGTTGAACTGGTCCTCGTTCATGACGGCCTCCGTTGACCGGAACGACTTACGGCCGTTCCGGATGGTTGAGCATGTACTCACCAAGATCGCGTTGGCGGCGATCGGCACGGGCCGTCGCGGCACTGCGCTGGACATCGCGGTCCTTGCGGCAGGCAACGTATTCGGGCGAGCCCTGCGCATAGCCGCGGCCCTGGCAGACGGCATCGTCATCGTCGTTGCCCATCGCCACCGGCGCCTGGTTGCGCGCGGCACAGGCGGACAGGGCCAGCGCAAGCAGAACAGCAGTGAGAAGGCGCGACGCGGTCGTGATGGGCATAACGGGTCCTCGATTGCCGGCACTCTGTAGCGCGGAATGAGGAGATTGTAAGTCCTGCAACGTGCGCTCGTCATGCCCCGCCCCGCGAAGGCGAGGGCATCCAGTATTCCAGAGACCCCGAGAGATCCGGAGAGGGCGCGGCGTACTGGATTCCCCGCTTTCGCGGGGAATGACAGCGGAGGTCGAAGCGATGGCGTCCTGTTACGCTCGTAGAGTGCGCTTCGCCTCACACCCTCCCCTTCAAGGCATCCCCGATTTCATCCAGCACCTTGGGATCCTCGATGGTGGCCGGCATGGTCCAGGATTCGCCGTCGGCAATCTTCTTGATGGTGCCGCGCAGGATTTTTCCGGAGCGCGTCTTGGGTAGGCGGCCGACGGTGATGGCGAGCTTGAAGGCCGCCACGGGGCCGAGCTTGTCGCGCACCAGCGCGATGATCTCCTTTTCGATTTCGGCTGGCGCGCGCTTGACGCCCGCCTTCAGCACCAGGAAGCCGCAGGGGACCTCGCCCTTGATTGCGTCCTTGATGCCGAGCACAGCGCATTCGGCAACATCAGGATGCGAGGCGAGAATCTCCTCCATGCCGCCGGTGGAAAGCCTATGGCCAGCGACATTGATGATGTCGTCGGTACGGCCCATGACCCAGACATAGCCGTCCTCGTCCTTGTAGCCGGCATCGGAGGTTTTGTAGTAACCGGGGAATTCGGTCAGGTAGGCTTCCTTGAAACGCGCGTCCTGATTCCACAGCGTCGGCAGGCAGCCAGGCGGCATCGGGAGCTTGATGACGATCGAGCCCATGGTGTTGGCGCCAACGGGCTTGGCAGCCTCGTCCACCACGTCGACCTGATAGCCCGGCATCGGCACGGTCGGCGAGCCGTGCTTCACCGGCAGCTGACCTAAGCCCACCGGGTTGCCGGCGATACACCAGCCGGTCTCGGTCTGCCACCAGTGGTCGATGACAGGCACCTTCAACTGCTCTTCCGCCCATTCCACCGTCGGCGGGTCGGCGCGCTCGCCGGCGAGGAACAGCGTGCGGAAATTCGACAGGTCGTATTGCCGGATGAATTTTCCGTCCGGATCCTCTTTGCGGATCGCGCGGAAGGCGGTCGGCGCGGTGAACAGCGCCACCGCGTTGTGCTCTGAAATCACGCGCCAGAACGCGCCCGCGTCGGGCGTGCCGACCGGCTTGCCTTCATACATGACCGTGGTCGCGCCATGGATCAGCGGACCGTAGACGATGTAGCTGTGGCCGACCACCCAGCCGATGTCGGAGCCGCACCACCAGACCTCGCCCGGCTTGACACCGTAGAGGTTGAACATCGACCATTTCACCGCGACCAGATGCCCGCCATTGTCGCGCACCACGCCCTTGGGAATGCCGGTCGTGCCCGACGTATAGAGGATATAGAGCGGATCGGTGGCCGCGACCGGCACGCAGGGCGCGCGCTTGCCGTCGTTCAGCGCCTTGCGGCGCAGGCTCGCCCAGTCATAATCGCGACCCGGTGTCAGCTCGCAAACAAGCTGTGGACGTTGCAGGATGATGCAGGCTTTCGGCTTCGCCGTCGCGAGCTTGATCGCTTCATCGAGCAGC
This sequence comes from Bradyrhizobium sp. UFLA05-112, assembly GCF_053572325.1. Classification (NCBI taxonomy): domain Bacteria; kingdom Pseudomonadati; phylum Pseudomonadota; class Alphaproteobacteria; order Hyphomicrobiales; family Nitrobacteraceae; genus Bradyrhizobium; species Bradyrhizobium sp. UFLA05-112. The sequence goes on from NZ_JBANBK010000019.1 coordinate 44,794, forward strand.
GGCTTGTACTGCACGATGCGCCCCGGCTCGATGCCGCAGCTTGCGGAGAGGATCAGCTTCGGCTGTGCATCGTCGATGCGGGTCGCGAGCTCCTTGGCGGCAAAGCCGCCGAACACCACCGAATGCACCGCGCCGATGCGCGCGCAGGCGAGCATGGCGACCACGGCCTCCGGCACCATCGGCATGTAGAGGAGAACGCGATCGCCCTTCCCGACCCCGAAATCCTGCATGATGGCGCCGAGCGCCTGCACCTCTTTCAGGAGTTCGGCATAGGTCAATTTCGTGACGCTGCCCGTGAGCGGGGAATCGTGGATCAGGGCGAGCTGGTCGGCGCGGCCGCGTTCGACGTGGCGGTCGAGCGCGTTGTAACAGGTGTTGACGACGGCGCCTGCGAACCAGCGGCCGTAGGTGCCCTGGGCGGGATCAAAAACTTTCTTCGCAGGTTCGATCCAGTCGATCTCCTGCGCGGCCTCGGCCCAGAACCTCTCGGGGTCGGCCAGCGAGCGCGCATGGACCTCGTGATATCGGCCTTTTCCTTCGAGGCTTCCCTGGACGTTCATACCCGGCTCCCGTTTTCTCTTTTTCGCTGGCTTTGACCTGACGGCGAAAACGCTGTTCCGCCATGATCAGCGTCAATTGCCCACGCTGTTTGGCGGGTATTTTCCCGGGAACGGGCGGCGGTTCAAGCTGAAAAGGATGGGTCTTTCGGCGAACATAGCTGGACTCGCGGAGGCTCCCCCTCACCCGGATCGCATCTGCGAGGCGATCCGGTCTCTCCCCGCAGGCGGGGCGAGGCGAAGAGAACAACCTCAGCTATCCGTCAGCCGCTGCAAACGCTCCTGCATGGCCTTCTTGAGATCGTAACCGGGCCGGCCGAAATTCGTGTTGCGGGCACTCAGGAAATCGCGCTGGGTGCGGCGGAGGTCGGCGGCGGTGCGGCCGCTCGACGATTTCAGCACGCGCGCATAGGTATCGGCGATCTGGCGGTCGAGCACGCCCAACTGCGGATCGGCGCAGATCGCCCTCTCGACCTCGCGCTTTGCGGCGGAGCAATCGAACGACGGACCGCTGTCGTCGTCGGACCGCGCATGCAGCGGGCGCGACGGCTGGGCGCCGAACTTGGCGATCTCGGCAATCATGGTGCGGCGGCCATCGGCCGCATTCTCGTTGCCGGGATCGAGCCGCAGCGCCGACTCATAATCGGCCAGCGCTTTCTTGCGCTCGCCCATCTTGCCGTAGAGCACGGCTCGGTTGTTATAGGTGAGCGCGAAGTTCGGATCGAGCTTGAGCGCGGCATCATAGTCGCTGAGCGCAGCACCGAGCTCGCCCTTGAACTGGTAGGAATCGCCGCGGTTTGTGAAGAAGTTCGGTCGGTGCTCCAGCTTGAGCGCCTGGTCGTAGTCGGCGATCGCCTTGTCGTACTCGGCCTTCGCCGCGTAGGACAGGCCGCGATTATCGTAGAATTCCGCTTCCGTGGGATCGGGCCGGATCGCCTCGCCGTCGTCGGCAATGGCCTTATCAAGCTGGCCGAGCTTTTTGTAGGCGGCGCCACGGTTGGTGTAGCTGCGCGCGTGGTTCGGATCGAGCCGCAGCGCTTCGCTGAGATCCCGGATGGCCTTCTCATGGTCGCCGCGGAGATAATAAGTCGCGCCGCGATCGGACCAGGCCTGCGCATAGCCCGGTTGCAACTTGATCGCCTGGTCATAGTCCGCAAGCGCCCGGTCGAGGCGGCGCTGGTTGGTGTAGACGATGCCGCGCAGCTCGTACGCTTCGGCATCCTGCGGATCGAGCTCGATGGCCTTGCTGAGGTCGGCCGCGGCGCGGCCAAGATCGCCGCCGGCCTCGCGCAGGAGATCGCCGCGTAGGCGAAAGGCGCGCGCGTTCCTGCCATCGAGCGCGATGGCGCGGTCGAGATCCTTCAAGGCGCCCGCCGAGCCGCCGGAGGTTTTTGCATCGACATCGGCGCGCACCACCAGCGCCGCGGCGCGGTCGACGGCCGCATTTGCGGTCTGGTCGATGATCGTCGTGCAGGCCGCGATGAGCTGCGGAATGGGCTCCTTGCTGCCGAGCACGCAATCGACGGATATGCCGCCCGCCACGGCCGGACTGCCGGTAAGCGCGAGGCCCAGCACAAGGCCTGCGCCGAGCAGCGCGGATCTGGCAAGAAACGAGAATTGCCCAGGTTGATGCGGACCGCACATGGCGTGGCTCCGTGACGACGGCTTTCCCCGTTGTCGCCACCAAGCGGCGGCAGGTTCAAGCTGCCGCCGCGAACTCACTGCACCTCTCCCGCTTCCGGAGAGACACAGGCCGCCTTCGAATAGACGCTGAGGCGAAGCCCCGGCTACGGCGAAGCGCCGGGTGGAGGCTCTCTCCTCTCAGGGAGCTTCTCTGTTGAGACACCCTCGCCCCAAGCCTCTCCCGCACGCGCGCGAGAGAGCGCGCGTCCCGCGCCGATGCAGTTCAGTACCCATCCGCGCCGTTCAGCCGCTGCAAGCGATCTTTCATCGTCTTCTTCAAATCATACCCCGCCCGGCCGAATTCAGCGTTGCGGCGGGCGATGAAATCGTCCTGCTCGCGCTGGAGAGTTTTGGCTTCGCTCGGCCCCCGGGCTTCGCGCATGACGCGTGCGTTGGCGGCAAATATCTCGCGGTCGAGATCGGCAAGCTCCGGACTTCCGCAGATCGCCTTCTCCACGGCGCGGCGAGCGCGCGCGCAGTTGAAGCTGGGCTTGCCGGCGACCGCCATCTGCGCGCCCAGGCGCTCGAGCTCCTGCGCCATCGCCTTGTGGTTGGCCCTGGCCTTCTCATGATTGGGATTGATCCGCAGGGCCGCGCCAAAATCCTGCACCGCTCTGGGCCGGTCGCCCTTCTTCAGCCAGAGCTCACCGCGCGCGTTGAAGATGTCGGCGAGCGAGGGATCGAGCAGAAGCGCGCGGCTGTAGTCTGCGATGGCGCGATCGATCTGGTCGTGCCGCGCCAGCAGCGCGCCGCGCACGACCAGCGCCTTGACCAGATCGGGCTTGGCGGTCTTCTCGTTGTCGATCACATCAGCGCAGACGGATGTCGCCTTCTCGACATCATCCGCCGCGGTTGCAGCGAGGCACGGCGCGATGTCGGCTTGCCCGGCTGCAGCCGGCTCGCCGCCGGTCGCTCCCCAGCCTAGATGGGCCGGCAGCACGCACAGGATCATGGCGGTGCAGAGGTTCAGAATCAGAATGGATCGGCGCATCATCGTTGCAGTAGGAAGTTCTCGTGTCGTGGAGGCGATCTCCACTATATAGCCGGATTGGTGCTAGCCTCTCGCATCGTGCCGCCGACCGCTTTTAAGGATATCTCGTGTCGACCTTCGAATGGATCATCGCACTTCTGCTCGGCGCCGTTGCCTTATCGGCGCTGGCGCGGCGGATCAAGGTCCCCTACCCGACCTTTCTCGCCATCGGTGGCGCGCTGCTCGCCTTCGTGCCCGCGAGCCCATCCTGGACGCTCCAACCCGATCTCGCTTTGGCGCTTTTTGTCGCACCGGTACTGCTGGATGCCGCCTATGACACTTCGCTTCGCGATCTCCGCAACAATTGGGTTCCGGTGGCGACGCTCGTGGTCGCCGCGGTCGGCTTGACGACGGCCGGTGTCGCGCTGGTGGCGCATCGGCTGGTCCCCGATATGCCCTGGGCCGCTGCGGTCGCGCTCGGTGCGATCGTCGCGCCGCCCGATGCGGCCGCTGCGGTCGCCATCCTGCGCCAGGTCCGACTGCCCTATCGCATGGTCAAGGTCCTCGAGGGCGAAAGCCTGCTGAATGATGCGAGCGCGCTATTGATCTATCGCATCGCGGTCGGCGCGGTGGTGATGGAGCATCTGAAATGGAGCGAGATCGCACCGACGATCGCGCTCGCGCTCGGCGGCAGCATCGTCGCCGGCTATCTCGCGGCGCGCATCATGCCGCTGTTCATCACGCGGATCACCGAAGCGCCGAGTGCGATCATCGTGCAGTTCGCGACGACCTTCATGATCTGGATCGGCGCCGAGCACCTCGGCCTCTCCGGTATCCTGACCATCGTCGTCTACGCCATGACTGTCGCGCGCATGGCGCCGGCGCGCATGCCGGCGCGGCTGCGGGTGCCATCCTACGCGGTGTGGGAGACCACCGTGTTCGTGCTCAACGTGCTCGCCTTCATCCTGATCGGATTGCAGGTGCAGCCGATTTGGTCGCGTCTCGCAGAGGACGTGCGCTGGGAGTATTGCGTGGCGGCGGCGTGGATCCTGCTCACGGTGATCCTGGTGCGGCTCGCCTGGGTGATGACCTACCGCACGATCCTGCGCATACTCGTCGCATACGGCATCTATTGCCCGAAGGACCCGAATGCGGTGACCTCGCCCAAGGGCGGCATCATCGTGTCCTGGTGCGGCATGCGGGGCCTGGTAACGCTCGCCACCGCCTTTGCGCTGCCGGAAGGCTTCCCCTATCGCGACTTCATCCTGTTCATCGCCTTCGCCGTCGTGCTGGGATCGCTGGTGATTCAAGGCCTGACCCTGCGGCCACTGATCCTGGCGTTCGACCTCAAGGACGATGATCCCGTCTCGGGCGAGGTCGCCCGCGGACGCGCGATCGCCTATCAGGCGGCGCTCGCCGAGATCGACGCCGATCCGTCGGAAGAGGCGGAGATCCTGCGGCTGGAATATCGCGCGCTGCTGATGCAGGCCGAGAACGATCCCAATGGCGGCGTCGCCAGCGGCGAATTGCCCGCCGATCCCCTGCGCCGCCGCGCCATCGACGCGGCCCGCAAGACCATCTTCGACCTGCGGGCCACCGAGGTGATTGGCGACGACGCGTTTCACCGGCTCGAGGAGGAGCTGGATCGGGCGGAGCTGAGCGCGGGAGGATGATATGCGCGACACAAATTCAGTCGTCGTCCCGGACAAGCGCGAGCGCAGATCGGGGACCCAAACCGCGGAATCTATCGATTGTGATTGATAGAAGTACCGAACGACGAGTCTTCGCCAAACTTCTCCCTGTGGTTACGGGTCCCGGGCTCGCGCTAGGCGCCCCGAGACGACAGCGAAGGGCGTGGCTGGCGCCTACGCCCCCGACTTGCAGGTAATGCCGCCGTCGACGACGAGCTCGATGCCCGTCACGTATTTCGACTCGTCGGAGGCCAAAAACAGCGCGGCATTCGCGACGTCCCAAGCGTCGCCCATGTGGCCCATCGGCACCTGGGCGTCGCGGGCACGCCACATCGCCTCCACATCGCCCTTGGCGTAGCTGGCGGCGAACCCGGCGGAATGCTCGACCATCGGTGTCTTCATCAGGCCGGGCAGGATCGCGTTGACACGGACGTGGTGGCGCGCGAACTCGACGGCGGTGGTCCGCGTCATCATGTTCATCGCGGCCTTCGAGGTGCCGTAGCTGACGTAGGACAGGCCCATGTGGCGGATCGAGGCGATCGAGGAGATATTGATGATCGAGCCACCGCCCTGCTTTGTCATCACGGGGATCACCTGCTTCATGGCGAGATAAGCGCTCTTGAGGTTGACGGTGAAGACCCGGTCCCAGCTCTCCTCGGTCACCTCGACCACGCTGCCCATCTCGGCGATGCCGACATTGTTGTCGAGCACGTCGATGCGGCCATAAGCCTTCAGGCACGCCGCAACCATCAGCTCGATATCGCTCGCGCGCGCAACATCGGCGGTGAAGGCGGCCGCCTTGCCGCCCTCGCTCGTAATGATCTTCGCAGTCTCCTCGGCGGCAGTGCCGTTGCGGTCGACGCAAAATACCGAGGCACCCTCGCGCGCAAAGGTCACGGCGGTCGCCTTGCCGTTGCCCCAGCCCGGTCCGATCGAGCCGGCGCCGACCACCATCGCAACCTTGCCCTTGAGCCGATCCATCGCGTTTCTCCTTGTTGTTGTGATTGAAGCCCGGATGGAGCGCCGTGAATCCGGGCTACGGATCGTTACAGACCTTCATCATGGTGACATTAGCACCAATCGGATGACCGAAAATCTCCGACAACGTCCGGCATTGTCCCTCGCTGCACAACCGCCATTCTCCGGCCACGCCGGAATTGCCGAGCACGACCTCTTGCATCGGCGAACGCTTCGGCTGCCACTGAAACCAGCCGTCAATGAGCCTTGCCTCGGGCGGCGGCTCCATGCCGGCGCCGGAGCCTTTGACGCGCGCCTGCACGAGCTCGAGGCCGGCGGGCGTGATGCGCCAGTCTTCCTGCCAGTCGACCTTCTCGATCGAATGCGTCCACACGAGCGTGAAGCCCGTGAGCGCCAGCGCCTTCACGCTTCCCGCGGATAGCAGGCAGAGGCTCACACCGCCTCGACCGTTGCCGGTGGGCGCTGCCGCCACTGCCAGAGCACGAGGGCTGCCGTCAGCACGAAGCCGATGGTATCGCTGAGCGCGAAGTCGCCAAGCAAGCAGAGCGCGGCGCCGAGCGCGAGCGCACGCTCGATCAGCGTCAGGCGCGTGAACAAGAAACCGATCGCCACCATCCCGAACAGCGCGATCGCCACCAGCGCCTTGAAGGTCGCGAGCGCCACCGCGCCGTAGAAGCCGAGCTTTGCGGCCATGGGATCGCCCGCCTGCAGCATCAAGGCCGGCGAATAGACGAAGATGAAGGGGATGACGTAGCCGGCGAGCGCGATGCGCATCGCCTCCCAGCCGATCTTGTCAGGGTTTTCCTTCGCGATCGGCGCCGCCGCGAGCGCGGCGAGCGCCACCGGCGGCGAGAGATCAGCCATGATGCCGTAGTAGAACGCGAACATGTGGCTCGCGATCAGGGGCACCCCTAGCTTTGCCAGCGCAGGAGCGGCGAGCGCGGCGGTGATGATGTAGGTCGGGATCGTGGGAATGCCGGTACCGAGCAGGATCGACAGCAGCATGGTCATGATCAGCGCCAGAAACAGGCTCCTCTCCCCTAACCCGATCACCCAGCCGCCAAAGATGGTGCCGACGCCGGTCTGCGACATCATGCCGATGATGACACCGACGATGGCGCAGGCCATGCCGACGGTGATGGCGGATTTCGCGCTTTCGGCCAGCGCATCGCGGCAGGCGTGCAAGGCGGCAAGCCCGCCGCGGACGAAGGCGGTGATCACGATCAGCGCGAGGACGACACATGAAACCGGCACGATCTGGAGGCCGTCGCGCGACAGCGCGGCGACGACGAGTGCAAGCCCGATCCAGAAGATGTAGCGGATCACTATAGCAGATGCCCCCGCCGTGATGCTGGCCCCCAGGATCAGCGTCACCGTCAGTGCGAGGCCCATGCTGCCGGCATAGAGCGGCGTAAAGCCTTCGAACAGCATGTAGACGAGGGCTGCGAGCGGCAGCACGAGGTACCAGCGCGTCACCAGCGCCTTCCAGGCGCTCGGGATCTCCGCGCGCTTCATGCCGGTGAGCCCGTGCTTGCCGGCTTCCAGATGCACCATCCAGAACGCGGAAGCAAAATAGAGCACCGCCGGGATCGCCGCCGCTTTGACGATTTCGGAGTATTGAACGCCCAGCGTCTCCGCCATGATGAAGGCGACCGCGCCCATCACCGGTGGCATGATCTGCCCGCCCATCGATGCGGTAGCTTCAACGCCTGCAGCAAAGGCGCGGCGATAACCAAACTTGATCATCAGGGGAATCGTGAACTGGCCGACGGTCACGACATTGGCGACGCCCGAGCCGGAGATCGTGCCCATCATCCCCGAGGCGAACACCGCGACCTTGGCGGGGCCGCCGCGGGTGCGGCCGAACAGGCCGAGCGAGACGTCGGTGAAGAGCTGGATCATGCCGGCGCGCTCGAGGAACGAACCGAACAGGATGAACAGGAAGATGTAGGTCGCCGAAACGTAGATCGGCACGCCGTAGAAGCCTTCCGTGCCGAAGGACAGATGCGTGACGATCTGGTCGAAGTCATAACCGCGATGGTTGAGCGGCGACGGCAGATACTGGCCGAAGAACCAGTAGACGAGACACGCGCCGCACATCAGCGGCAGCGCCGCGCCCATCAGGCGCCGCGTGCCCTCAAAGACGAGGATCGCGAGCAGCGTGCCGACGGCGAGATCGACCCGCGTCGGATCGCCGTCGCGGGCGATCAGATCGGCATAGAAGATCCATTGATAGAGGCCGCACAAAAACCCGGCGCCGCCGATCAGCCAGCCGATGGCGCGCCCCATATCGCTCTTCGCGGTGAAGTTGCCGATCAGGCCGAAGGTGAGCAGCAGGAGGAAGCCGACATGAACGCCGCGCACCACCTGGCTCGGCAAATAGTTGAAGGCGGCGACGTAGAGCTGGAACGCTGCAAACGCGATGCCGATCCAGTAGGCGAGATGCCCCCACCAGCCAGGACCAAATCCTTCCGGAAAGCCATGCTCGAAATTGTCGAATTCAACCTTGATGGGCGCTTGTACGCTCTCAGCCTGCAACATGCCCGTTTCCCCGCGCCCTGATGGGGGCGTTCTTACAGCATTCGCGCTGCGTCCCAAATGCGTCGTACGCGGGCTCGACCCGCACATCCAAGCTTTCGCCTCTCGTGCCGTCATTCCGGGGCGATGCGCAGCATCGAGCCCGGAATCTCGAGATTCCGGGCCTGGCGCTTGGGCGCCATCCCGGAATGACAACGGAGAGAGTGTTACTTGATCAGCCCCTTTTCCTTGTAATAGCGGATCGCGCCGGGGTGCAGCGGAACCGGGCTCCCGGTGGCGGCCGTCTCGAGCTTGATCTCCCTGCCCGCGACATGCGCATTGGCAAGCTCCGGCAGCGACTCGTAGATCAGCTTGGTCATCTGATAGGCGAGATCATCCGAGACCGCCGAGCTGGTGACAAGATAATTCACCACCGCCGCCGTGGGCACGTCCTTGTCCTGCCCGGTATAGGTGTTCGCGGGGATGACGGCCGAGATAAAGGGCGGTCCGATCTTGTCGACGGTCTCCTTCGGCACGGCAACCACGGTGATCGGGCTCGAGGTCGAGAGATCCTTCAGCGAGGCGACGCCGAGGCCCGCCGATTGCAGCGTCGCGTTGAGCTGGCGGTTCTTCATGAGGTCGACGGACTCGGCGAAGGGGAGATACTCCACCTTGCCGAGATCCTTGTAACTCATGCCGGCCGCAGCCAGGATTGCGCGCGAGTTGAGCTCGGTGCCGGATTTTGGCGCGCCGACCGAGAGGCTCTTGCCCTTGAGGTCGGCGAGGGTCTTGATGCCGCTCTCGGCTGTCGCGACGATCTGGATGTAGTTCGGATAGATCGCGCCGATGGTACGGAGCTTGTCGAGCTTGGTCTTGAAGCCCGCCTCCTCCTCGCCGTCCCAGGCCGCCTTCAGGGAGTCGCCGAGCGTGAACGCCAGTTCACCGCGGCCCTGCTGCAAAAGGATGAGATTCTCGACCGACGCCTTGGTGGCCTGCACCTGTGTCTTCACGTTCGGAATCTTGTCGCCGTAGATTTTTCCGATCGCGACCCCGAGCGGGTAATAGACGCCGGAGGTGCCGCCGGTCAGCACGTTGATGAACGATTGCGCCTGCGCACACGACACCGACGCCGCCAGAGCAAGAGCCGAGGCCGCGCCGATCAACTTCAATTTCATGATTTCAATCTCCCCAAACCGGCGGCGAAATTGGCCGGATGAGGGGAGCGGGTCAACCCATCCAAAAGGCAAAACAGGGCTGCGCGAGACAGCCATTTCGACGGAAATTTAACGGAGGCCAGGAGGGTGCGGCGACATGGCGCAGTGAGCGCCTGGGGGGACACGCTCGAACGCAGCGCTCGAGCGTGCCCCATCCTCACTGGCAAGCCTTTCTAGCGAGCCTTACTGGAACGTCATATCCAAGCACTTGGAGATGTCGGAGCCGAGGCCGGAGGAGATGGTGATGCAGCCGCGGACCTTTTGCGCGGTGACGTCGGCCGCCCATATCGAATAGCCGCCAGGCCCGAAGAACGAGTTGGTATTCGGCGGCTCGGTCTCGGTCGCATCGAAATCGTAGCGGCCGTCGGTCTCGAAGATGCGCGGCTTCTTGGTGCAGCCGCCGTCGGTCTGCACGTTGATGACTTCCTTGTTGTCGCGGGTCAGCGCCAGCGAGACCTGACAACGGAAATATTCCGAGGTCTTGGTGTTGAAGAGATAGGTGTAGGACTTGCAGGTCGCGGTGTTCAGCTTTCCCGGGGCAAGGCCGCGGCTACAGGAAATCCGCTGGTTGTGGCTGAGCTGGTAGTCATCGGCATGGGCGACGGGCGCCAGCGTCACCAGCAACGCGGCGGACAGGCAAATTTTTATGACATGGTTCATTCGAATCATCCCTACCCAATCTCTTTGTCGAATTGCGTTCTAGACGGAAAGCGGAACATAGTCGCGAGGGGACGAAGGGAAAATCACAAACTGCTAGTCAGGATGTGATTGGGCACGACGACCCGTTGGACGGGACGTGGTGCGTTGCGATCGAGGCGCGTCTTGACCGGCAAAGACCGTTCGTGATTTGTTCGGAACGGCAGCCAAGTGGTTATGGGGAGGATGAGGATGACTGGATTTCCAAGGAAGGCCTTGATGGCCGCGGCGATGCTTGGGGCGCTCGCCGCGCCAGCCGTCGCGCAGACCGCCGCGACGCCGTGGGAGCTAAAGCCCGACATGGGCTATGCCTATGACAAGGAAGGCAAGACCTTCTCCTACAAGATGGGCACCAGCAATGCCGGCGACCTCCTGAAGGGCGCCAAGAAAGTGCCGCGGGGCACGCTGTTCTTCATCGGCCAGAACGGCCAGCTCTACATGCGCACCGGTCCGTACCTCGAGGGCGACGGGCGATTCAAGTTCGGCCCGGATCAATAGGAGCGGCGAGGCGACGCCATATATTCGGTGTCATCACCCACGAAAGCGAAAGCGGGGCATCCAGTACGCCGCGGCTTCTGTGTACCCTCACCGGCCCTGGGATACTGCATCGCCCGCCTTCCGCGGGCGATGACTGAGAGAAATGAGGGGGCGCAGCTCCAACAATCTCGTCATTGCGAGCGCAGCGAAACAATCCAGAGTCTCTCCGCGGCGACATTGCTGGATGGCTTCGCTACGCTCGTAATGACGGAATGTGCGGGGCAGCTCACCTCTTGCCGCCGACATGTTCCAGCAGCGCGAGTAAGCCCTTCAGCAATTCCGTTGGCGAGGGCGGGCAGCCCTTGACGTGCAAGTCCACCGGCACGACGTCGGAGACGCCGCCGACGCAGGCGTAGCTGCCTTTGAAAATGCCACCATCAGCGGCGCAGCCGCCCGCCGCGACCACCCACTTCGGATCGGGCGTGGCGTTGTAGGTGCGCTCCAGCGCCTGCCTCATGTTCTTCGTCACCGGACCCGTGACCAGCAGCACGTCGGCATGGCGCGGTGAGGCGACGAAGCGCAGGCCGAAGCGTTCGATGTCATAGAAGGCGTTGGAGAGCGCGTGGATCTCGAGCTCACAGCCATTGCAGGAGCCGGCATCGACCTGGCGGATCGCGAGCGAGCGACCGAGCTTGGCCTGCGCCGCGCGATCGACCTTCGCCGCAAGTTCCGCAAGCGCGGCCTCGTCGGGCGCAGGCGCGGGCTCGGTCAGCGATCCATGCGTGAGGCTTTCGAGCAGAGTCTTGCGCATGGCTTAGAGATCCACGCCCGAATAGGAACAGTTGAACGACTTGTTGCAGAGCGGGAAGTCGGCGATGATGTTGCCCTCGATCGCGGTCTCCAGCAGCGGCCATTGGAACCAGGAGGCATCGCGCAGGTGGCAACGCTGCACGCGCAGCTCGGTATCCAGCCTCAACCAAACCAGCACGTCGCCGCGAAACGCTTCCGTCACAGCCAGGCCTTCGCATTCACCGTGCCCGGCCGGCAGCGCGCTCCTGATCTCGCCCGGCGCCAGCAGGTCCAGGATCTGCGCAATCAGTGCGACGCTCTGCTCGACCTCGCGGATGCGGATCCAGACCCGCGCATTGACGTCGCCCGCCTCGAGCACCGGCACTTCGAACGACAACCGATCGTAGGGGGCGTAAGCAAGCATGCGCCGCGCATCGAAATCACGCCCCGAGGCGCGGCCGACATAGCCGCCGGCGCCGAACTGCCGCGCATACTCCGTTTTCACCATGCCCGTGGTGACGGTGCGGTCCTGAAGCGACGCCGTATTGTCATAGAGCTCGATCAGACGCGGAAACACCTTGGTGACTTCGGCAAGCAGCGTGCGCAGTGCCGCAACGCCGTCCGGCGCGATATCACGCGTCACGCCGCCGGGCACGATGATGTCCATCATCAGGCGATGGCCGAACGCGACATTCGCGGCACGCAGGCAGCGCTCACGCAAAATGCCGGTCTGGGCATGCATCAGCGCAAAGGAGGCGTCGTTGCAGATCGCGCCGATATCGCCGAAATGATTGGCGAGCCGCTCCAGCTCCGCCATCAGCGCCCGCAAATGCGTCGCGCGCGACGGCGCTTCGATGTCGAGCGCCGTCTCCGCGGCGCGCGCAAAGGCGAAGGCGTAGGCGACCGCGCTGTCCCCCGACGTGCGATTGGCGAGTTTTGCCGCGGCCTCGAGGCTTGCGCCCTGCATCAGGGATTCGACGCCCTTGTGGGTGTAGCCGAGCCATTGCTCGAGCCGCACCACGTGCTCGCCGTTGGCGGTGAAGCGGAAATGGCCCGGTTCGATGATGCCGGCATGAACGGGGCCGACCGCAACCTGATGCAGCGCCTCGCCTTCGGCCGGCAGAAACTGATACGGGACCGCCTCGCGCGGCGCGTTGCGGCTTCCAAGTGGGAACGATTCTCCCCAGACGTGGTGATCGAGCCATGGCCGCATATCGTCCGCGCCGATTGGCGTCAGTCCGAACAAGTCGTGGATGGCACGCTCCAGCCGCAGCGCGGGCGGATGATGGCGAGCGACGCTCGGGAATGCGCCGGCTGCACATCCGTAACTGACGACCGCGAGCTCGGCGACGGCTTCATCGAGCAGCGCCATGTGGACAGCGGTCGGCTCCCCCCAGAAGCCGAGCAGCGTCAGGCGGCCTGCGGCCAGTTGGTCGATTGCGGCCCGCCAGCCGGCTTCCACCACGACGACACGCGGCCAGGGCCGATGCGATGGCACTGCGTGAACATGGGGGATGCTGTCGAGGATGCCCATCGCCTATCCCAGCAGCTTTGCGACGTTCGTAAAGCCGGTCACCAGGACCGGCGGCAGATAGATGCCGGCCATAGCGACCAGCGCCAGATGCGTGAACATCGGCACATAGGAGGCGTCCGCCGGAGCAGTCTTGCCCCTGGGCTCGCCGAACATCACGACGCCGACCCGCAGCAACAGCCCGCCGAGCGCGATGATGATGCCGAGCACCAGGATCGCGGTCACCCATGGCGCGCGAGAAAAGGTCGAACTGATGACCAGGAACTCGCTCATGAAGATGCCGAGCGGCGGCAGGCCGACGATGGCGATGACGCCGAGCATCAGGCCCCAGCCGAGCACGGGGTTGGTCACCGTAAGGCCGCCGATGTCGGCGATCTTCTGCGTACCCTTAACCTGCGCGATATGGCCAACCGCGAAGAAGATCGCGGATTTGGTCAGCGAGTGCATGGTCATGTGCAGAAGGCCGGCGAAATTCGCGAGCGGCCCGCCCATACCAAAGGCAAAGACGATGATGCCCATGTGCTCGATCGAGGAATAGGCAAACATGCGCTTGATGTCACGGCGGCGATACAGCATCAGCGCCGCGAAGATCACCGAGATCAGGCCCATCGTCACCATCAGCGGTCCCGGTGCAATCGCCGCGGAATTGACCGCGAGCATCATCTTGAAGCGCAGGAGCGCGTAGAGCGCGACGTTGAGCAGGAGGCCCGAGAGGACCGCGGAGATCGGCGTCGGGCCTTCGGCATGCGCGTCGGGCAGCCAGGCATGCAGCGGCGCGAGGCCAACCTTGGTCCCGTAGCCGAGCAGCAGGAAGACGAAGGCGACATTCAGCAGCGCCGGGTCGAATGCGGCGGCGTGCTGCACCAGCACAGTCCACACCATGCCGTCGAGCCCCTCCCCCACCGCCGGGCGCGCCGCCATGTAGACCAGGATTGTACCGAACAGCGCCAGCGCAATTCCGACGCTGCCGAGGATGAAATATTTCCAGGCGGCTTCCAGCGCCTCATGGGTGCGGTAGATGCCGACCATCAGCACGGTCGTCAACGTTGCGACCTCGACTGCAACCCATATCAGGCCGATATTGTTGGCGACGAGTGCGAGGTTCATCGCGAACATCAGCGTCTGGTACATCGCGTGGTAGAAGCGCAGGAAGGCTGGTGTCAACCGTCCGGTCTCGATCTCGTGGTGTATGTAACTCGCGCTGAACACGGATGTCGTGAAGCCGACGAAGGTCGTCAGCACGATGAAGACCTTGTTGAGGTCGTCGAGCAGCAGATATTGGCCTGACGTCGGTTCGATCACGAATAGCGACAGCGAGGTTAGGAAAGTCGCAAGCGCTGCAACGACGTTGAGCTTTGCCGTCAAGAAGTAGCCGGGCAGGATCGCGAGCAGCGCCGCCGAGACGGCCGGGATCAGCAGGATGACACCAAGCGCGTCGACCGTCATCGCCGCTCTCCCCTGAACCGGTCGAGTGCCTGCACATCGACGCTGTCAAAGCGCTCGCGGATACGGAACAGGAAGATGCCGATCACGATGAAGGCGATCAGCACCGAGAAGGCGACGCTGATCTCGACGACGAGTGGCATGCCCTTGGCGCCGGTCGCCGCCAGCACGAGGCCGTTCTCCAGCGACATGAAACCGACCACCTGGCTCACGGCATTGCGCCGCGTCACCATGATCAGGAGCCCGAGCAGCACCACCGACAAGGCGAAGGCGAGATCCTCCCGCGCCAGCGCATCCGCGCCCGGCGTGACCCGCAGCATCACCACCATCGATAGCGCCACGAGGCCGATGCCGGCCATCATGGTGAGCCCGATCCCGATCACGTTCTCGATCTCGCGGTGAATGCCGAGCCGCCGGATGATCCGGTGCAGCGCCACCGGAATGATGATGGCCTTGAAGACGAGAGCGATCAGCGCGGTGACATAGAGATGCGGCGCGGCCTGCACGTAGGCCTGCCAGGCCACCGACAGCGCCAGCACGCCGGCGTGCAGCGCATAGACGTTGAGCAGCGCGTAGAGCCGGTCCTGGTAAAGCAGCATGAAGCTCGCCAGCACAAGCGAGCCGGCGAGCAGGTGGGCGATGTCGAATTGCAGGCTGCTCATGTCTTACAGGCTCCCCGACACGAAGCGCAGCAGGGTCGCGAGCAGCGCCAGCATCAGCGCCGCGCCCAGGAATTCAGGGATACGGAAAACGCGCATCTTGGCGATCGACGTCTCGAACAGCGCAAGCAGGAAGCCGCATAGTCCAAGCTTGCCGAAATAGAGCAGCGCGCCGACGCCGAGCGCTCCGATGCCGGCGTCCGCGGTCGCGGCGCCCCAAGGCAGAAACACGCAGGCGATCAGGGAGACGTAGAGCAGAAGCTTGAGCTGCGACGACAGGTCGACCAGCGCGAGATGCCGTCCGGAATATTCCAGCACCATCGCCTCGTGCACCATGGTGAGTTCGAGATGGGTGGCGGGATTGTCGACGGGGATGCGGGCATTTTCGGCGAGCGCCACGATGGTGAGCGCGACCAGTGCCATCCCCAGCGAGACGCGCAGGCCCACCAGGCTCGATCCCATATATTCGGCGACCGTGGAGAGCTGGGTCGAGCCGGCGATCATCGCGACTGCGAACACCGTCATCAGGATGGCGGGCTCGGCCAGGGTTGCGATCATCACCTCGCGGCTGGAGCCGATTCCGCCGAAGGCGGTGCCGACATCCATGCCGGCAAGGGCCTGGAAGAAACGGGCGCTGCCGAGCAGCGCAATGATGGCGATGAGGTCGGCGCTCCAGGAGAACAACAGGCCGTTCCCGAAGGTTGGCACCAGCGAGGCCGCTACCCAGGTGCCGGCGAACATCAGATAGGGAATGACGCGGAACAGCCAGGAGGCGTTGTCCGCGAGCACGACATCCTTGCGCATCAGGCGCACGAGGTCGCGATAGGGCTGAAGCAGCGGAGGCCCGCGCCGGCGGAGCAGCCGCGCCTTCACCTTGCGCACGAAGCCGGTCAGCAGCGGAGCGAGCAGGAGCACCAGCAGCATCTGCACTCCTTGCGAGATGATGTCGCGCAGCGCGGTCATAGGGCCACCACCAGGAGCAGCACGATCAGCGCCACGAAGACCAGGGTCAGATAGCGGCGGATGGTGAGGAACTGGAGGACGTTGATGTGCTCGGTGGCGAAGCCAATGCCCTTTGCGATCGGCGCGTAGAGCGCCTCCCAGATCAGGTCATGCAGCTCGACGGTGAGCCGCGCTGGCGCGGGCGAGGACGGCGGTGGCATCTCGCCGATCTCGCGCGCGGCGAAGATGACACTGCCGAACACGCGGCGGATCGGCTGCGAGAAGCTCGAGGCCGAATACTGGATCGCGGGGTTGGGGTCGGGATAGCCGCAATCCCAGGCAGGGGCGCGGCGCAGCCGGTCGGAGGCGAGACGATGAATGGCTGTCGCCGCCGCGGTGCCGCTGAGCGCGGCAAACAGGAACACCAGAAGTCCATTATAGGAGCTGCGGCTTTCCGCGATCGGCACGATCGTGAGCCATTCCAGCCCGGTCTGATGCGGCATGACATTGCCGACCATGGCCTTGCTCACCGGCGCCAGCGCATCGATGAACAGGCCCGGCAGAATGCCCGCAATGAGGCAGAGCGCCGCGAGCGCGAACATCGCGGCCAGCGAGAAGCGATCGGTCTCATGCGCAACCGCTGCGACGTCCGAGCGGGGACGGCCGAGGAAGCCGATACCATAGAGCTTGACGAAGCAGGCGGCGGCGAAGGCGGCGGCCAGCGCCAGCAGGCCGCCGACCGCGGGGATGGCGAGCTTAAGGCCCCAGGACGGTAGTTGCGGCGACAGCAGTATCGCCTGAAACGTCAGCCATTCTGAGACGAAACCGTTGAACGGCGGCAGCGCCGAGATCGCGACGCAGCCGACCAGCACCGCGAATGCCGTCTTCGGCATGCGATGGATCAGCCCGCCGAGCTTCTCCATGTCGCGCGCGCCGGTCGCTTCCAGCACCGCGCCGGCACCGAAGAACAGAAGACTCTTGAACAGCGCGTGGTTGAAGACGTGCAGCATCGCCGCGGTGAAGGCGAGTGCCGCCACCCAGTCGACCCCCTGCGCCTTGAAGGCAAGCGCAAGACCGAGGCCGGTGAAGATGATGCCGATGTTCTCGATGGTCGAATAGGCCAGCACGCGCTTGATGTCGCGCTGCATCAGCGCATAGAGCACACCCAGCGTCGCGGTAGGGCCGCCGACCAGCAGCACCACCATGCTCCACCACCATTCCGGCTCCGGCAGCAGGTCGAAGACGATGCGGACAAAACCGTAGACGGCGACCTTGGTCATCACGCCGCTCATGAGGGCCGAGACGTGGCTGGGTGCGGCGGGATGGGCGAGTGGCAGCCAGGCGTGCAGCGGTACGAGGCCCGCCTTGGAGCCGGCGCCGAGCAGGACGAGGATCACCACCGTGCCGGCGAGCGCGGCCGGGGGATGCGAGGCGCGGATTGCATCGAAATCGTAACCTGCACCACTGGCGAGCAGGCCGAAGGCGAGCAGCAGCGCCAGCGTGCCGAAGCTCGCCATCAGGAGATAGACATAGCCGGCGCGGACGTTGTCCGTGTCACGATGATGCGCCACCACCAGCGCCCAGGAGGTCAGCGACATGAACTCCCACGCCACCAGGAAGCTGAAGGCATCGTTGGCGAGCACGACCGTGTTCATGCCGGCGAGATAGGCCGGATAGAACGGCAGCACGCGGCCGGGAGATTCTTCATGCGCGCCATAGCCGAGCGCGAACAGGCTCGCGGCTGCGCCACCAAGATTGATCACGACCAGGAGGAAAGCCGACAGTGCATCCAGACGGAAGTGAGCCCCCAGCCAGGGCAGGCCTATCGGCAGCGTCGTGCCCAACGCCGGATGGGCGGGATCGAGCAAGTACACGAGCGCGACGATGCAGAGCGTCGCAGTGACGACGAGGCAGCCGCCATAGAGCACGATCGAACCGCGCGGACGCGTCGACAGCGCGATCCCGACCGGCGCCAGCGCCAGTAGCAGTGCCACCGACCATAGCGCCACCGAGATCATCAGAGCTCCCGGGTTGCGAGTTGTGCGCGTGTCGTCATTTGTTGTCCTCACCCGCGCTCTGATGGGATTTCAGCCGCACGCCGCGGCCGCTTCCGGTTGAGGGCGCGCCCTCGCCGATCAACTCGATGCCCGCGACCGCGAGCGCCTCGACCAGTTTCATCAGGGAATCGACGTTGCCGCGAATGACGCCCTCGGAGGCCTCCATGCGCTGGATCGTCGGCAGCGACAGCGAGCAGCGCTGCGCCAGCTCGCGTTGGTCGATCCCGAGCAGGGCTCGAGCGGCCCGGAGCTGCGCGGCGGTAATCATTGGAAGCGGCTCCATTGCAGGTGCCATGATTGATAAGGCAAGCGTACAGCATCTAAAATGATGTATCAAGCATCAATATTGCTGCATTGAAAATCAGGATGTGAATCGCCGTCAGCTGCAATCTCGTCGCGACCCCTTAACGTGAAATTCGCTGCAACTTCAGGAAGCTGCCTGCGCGGACGGCAGATCGTGGAGACCATTCACCGGCCTCTGCTCTAATGCTTTCCGCACTTGAAGGGGGCGAAGACACATGGAGGATCGCGACAGTCAGGTCGCCGACGCCGGCGGGCTCAGCTCGCTCGCCTTGGACGGACTGCTCGAGCAGGCCGTCAACAATCTTTGGCTCGGCATCATCCTGTTCAACCGGAGCCGCGAGGTCATCTACTGCAACCAGCGCTACATGGACATGTACGGCCTTGGGCCGGACGAGGTGCGGCCGGGCACGCCGGTCAGCAACCTGATCCAGCATCGACTCAAGCTCGGATTGAAGGTCCGTGGAAAGGCCGATGACTATGTTCGCGCCCGCACGGAGCGCACGATCGTCAGGGAACGAGCGGTGCAGGAATTCGCGGACGGGCGGATCATCGCCTATACCGTCCACCCTCTACCGGACGGCGGCGGCATGGCGACCCACGAGGACATCACCGAGCGCGAGGAGCTCAGCGCGCGACTGCAACAGCGCAACATGCAGTTCGACATCGCGATCAACAACATGTCGCACGGTCTGTGCTTCTTCGATGCCGATCACCGGCTGATCGTGTGCAACAAGGACTTCATCGACATGTACGGACTGCCGCCCGAGCGTGTCCGTCCCGGCACGCCCCTGTCAGACATCGTCGACATGCGCTTTGAGGCCGGCAGCGTGCCCGCGATGTCGCGCACCGAGTACATGAAATGGCGCACCGGCGTCGTCGTTTCAGCCGAGCCCGTCGACAGCATCGTCGAGATGCGAAACGGGCGCACCTTCAAGATCCGCCATCGCCCGATGCCGGACCTCGGCTGGGTGGCGACCCACGAAGACATCACCGAGCAACGGAAGACCGAGCTGAAGATCGCGCATATGGCGCATCACGACGCGCTGACTGATCTCGCCAATCGCGCCCTGCTCAACCAGCGGCTCGAGCAGGCGTTCGCATCGCAACAGATCTTTGCCCTGCATCACATCGACCTCGACAAGTTCAAGTCGGTGAACGACACGCTGGGCCATCATGCCGGCGATGCCCTGCTCAAGGGCGTGAGCGAGCGTCTACGGCGCCTCGTTCGCCCGGGCGACACGATAGCCCGGATGGGCGGCGACGAATTCGTCGTCCTGCAGACCCCGATCAGCGAGGCAAGCGAAGCAGGCACGCTGGCGCAGCGCATTATCGGCCAGATGAGCGCGCCGTTCGAGATCGACGCACAGCAGACGATCGCTGGGGCAAGCATCGGCATCGCCATTGCGCCGGCCGATGGAGCAACACCCGAGCAATTGCTGCGTAACGCCGACCTTGCTCTATACCGGGCCAAGAGCGACGGCCGGGGAATGTACCGCTTTTTCGAGCCGGCGATGGACGAGCAGGTGCAGAGCCGCCGCGCATTGGAGGTCGATCTGCGCAAGGCGCTCGCTAGTGGCGAATTCGAGCTTCACTATCAGCCGCTGGTAAGGAGTCACAGCGGTGCGATCAGCGGCTTCGAGGCGCTGATCCGCTGGCAGCATCCGCAGCGCGGACTGATCCCTCCGGGCAGCTTCATCCCGCTTGCCGAGGAGATCGGCCTGATCGTGCCGATCGGCGAGTGGGTGATCCGGCAGGCCTGCATGACGGCCAGCCGATGGCCAAAGCACCTCCACGTCGCCGTCAACATATCGGCCGTACAATTCCGCTACGCCGGCCTTGCCGAGGTGATCGTCGGCGCGCTTGCGGCCGCGGGGTTGGAAGCCAGTCGACTCGAAATCGAGATTACCGAGAGCGTCCTCTTGCAGGACAAGGAGGGGACGCTCGCCACGCTGCACCGGCTGCGCGAGCTCGGAACCCGGATCGCGATGGACGATTTCGGCACCGGCTATTCGTCGCTGACTTATCTGCAATGTTTCCCGTTCGACAAGATCAAGATCGACCGCTCGTTCGTGCGCGACATCGCCACCGATGCCGGATCACTCAACATCGTGCGGGCGATTGCTGCGCTCGCAAGCGGGTTGGGAATGACGGCGACGGCGGAAGGCGTCGAAACGCGCGAGCAGCTCGACCGGATCGCTGCCGAAGGATGCACTGAGATGCAGGGCTATTTGTTCAGTCGCCCCCTGCCCGCAGCGGAAATCGAGCGCCGCTTCCTGTCCCCGGAAGCGCCCACCTTGCCCGACCGGTTCGCTGCGGCGTAATCGCCTCCAGCCGCATCGTCTCTCTCTCCGCACGCACTGCTGCGTTCCCTCCCCCCTTGCGGGGAGGAAGCGCTGGGGGCCAAGTGGGGAGAACGAAGCCTCAGTAAGTTCAGGGAGAAGTCATCGCGGCGTGAGATCACTCGCGCGTCGGAATGACGTGAAGCCTCAAAACTCGTTGGCGATCTTGGACAGCATCGCGATCAGGGACTCGCGGTTGGCCCCGCCCAACAACTCGTTCAGCCGCGCCTCGTGCTTGGTGGCGACGAGCTTTTTGGCGCGGGACAGCACGGCCTTGCCCTTGTCGGTCAAGACCAGGATGTGCGAGCGGCGGTCGTTGGTGGAGCGGATCCGCGCGCAAAGATCGCGGCTCTCGAGATTATCCAACATGGCCACGAAATTCGGGCGCAGAATGCCGAGCGTGGAGGCGATCTCGGTTTGATTGCGGCCCGGATTCTTCTCGACCAAAAGTAGCACGGAGAACTGCGCCGGCGTGAGCTGGAGCGAGGCCATGCAGCGCAGGAAGTTCTCGAATACCTTGAGCTGGGCGCGTTTGAGCACGTAGCCGAGCTGTTCGGAGAGTTCGCCAAGCTGAAGGGCCCCGCCGGCATCATCAAGCGCGTCCTTGCGCGCCCTGGCCGCCTCCGCTCCCTTAGCGGTTGCTTCCGCCGATTTTTCCGCCGCCTTGGAAACGGTCATCGCCTGTTGCTCGCAATCCCGTTAGATTTGGATCCGGTGTTCCCCGGCCCTTGAAGTTATAATCGATAATTGTTATTGACCATACCAAATATCGTCAGCGATTTTCAATGGCTGTGAGGGACGATTCACCGCGAAAGCGGGATCGGCCCGGATCTTAATAAGGGGGAGCGTCCGGTCTTGAATACCACCATCCTGCTGTTCCTTATCCAGGACGGCATCACCAACGGCGCGATCTACGCGCTGCTCGGACTAGCGCTGGTGCTGGTATTCGCGGTCACCCGCGTGATCCTGATCCCGCAAGGCGAATTCGTCACCTATGGCGCGCTGACCTATGCCTCGCTCGCCTCTGGGCAGATGCCTGGCACGGCCAAGCTTGCGCTCGCGATGGGCCTCGTCGCCTTCGTGTTCGACCTGTTCGCGGCGCGCAAAGCACTGCACGGGCGGCTGATCCTCCGCACCTTTCTCACCAACATCGCGCTGCCGGGAATCGTGCTGGCGGCAACCCTCTACTTCGCCGGCCAGAAGCCTCCGGTCGCGATCTCGATGGCGCTGTCGCTCGTGATCGTCGCGCTGATCGGCGTGTCGCTCTATCGCATCGTGTTCCAGCCGCTGGCGCACACCTCCGTGCTCGTGCTGCTGATCGCCTCCGTCGGCGTCCATCTCGCGCTGCAGGGCCTGGGTCTTCTGTTCTTCGGCGCCGAGGGCCAGCGCGGCCCGGCGGTGCTGTCGACGGCCTTTACGCTCGGCACGCTGCGCTTCACCGGCCAGAGCATCACGGTCTACGGCATCACCATCGCCTTCATCGTCGGCCTCTGGCTGTTCTTCGGCTTCACGCGCTACGGCAAGGCGCTGCGCGCGACCGCCGTCAACCGTTTGGGTGCGCGGCTGGCCGGCATCCGCACCTCGCTGTCGGGGCAGATCGCCTTCCTTCTGGCATCCGTGATCGGCGCGCTATCGGGCATACTGATCGTCCCAATTACAACTCTCTACTACGACAGCGGCTTCCTGATCGGCCTGAAAGGCTTCGTCGCCGCGATCATCGGCGGCCTCGTCAGCTATCCCCTGACGGCAATCGCGGCGCTCTTTGTCGGCATCGTCGAGGCGTTCTCGTCCTTCTACGCCAGCAACTACAAGGAGGTCATCGTCTTCATGCTCCTGATTCCGGTGCTGCTGCTGCGCTCGCTCGCAGCCCCCGCGGTCGAGGAAGAGAAGGACTGAGCACGATGAACGACCGGCTTCCCATTCTCGTCTTCGCCCTTGTCATGGCGGCGATCCCATTCATTCCCGGCATGCCGCCGTTCTGGATCGTGCTGCTGGACAATATCGGCCTCGCCGCGCTGGTCGCGATGGGCCTCGTCCTGCTCACTGGCGTCGGCGGTCTCACCTCGTTCGGACAGGCGGCCTTCGTCGGCTTCGGCGCCTATACCACGGCAGTGCTGTCGACGGCGTATGGCCTGTCGCCCTGGCTGACCTTGCCGCTCTCGCTGCTGGTCAGCGGCCTGCTCGCGGTGCTGCTCGGGCTGATCACGGTCCGCCTGTCGGGCCACTATTTGCCGCTCGGCACGCTCGCCTGGGGGCTCGGGCTGTTCTATCTCTTCAGCAAGCTCGAATTTCTGGGACGCAACGACGGCATCTCCGCGATTCCCCCGCTGTCGATCGGCACGTTCAAAATGCTCTCACCCGGCTCGATCTACTACGCGATCTGGGTTGCGGTGATCGTCTCGGCGCTGCTCACGATGAACCTGCTGGACTCCCGCACCGGCCGCGCCATCCGTGCGCTCAGGCGCGGGCATGTCGCTGCCGAAGCCTTTGGCGTGCAGACGCCGCGCGCAAAGCTGCTGGTGTTCATCCATGCCGCGGTGCTCGCAGGTCTCTCCGGCTGGCTCTATGCGCATCTCCAGCGCGCGGTGAATCCGACGCCGTTCGGCGCGCAGGCCGGCATCGAGTATCTCTTCATCGCGGTCGTCGGCGGCGCCGGCTATGTCTGGGGCGGCGTGCTTGGCGCGGCGATCGTCGTCGTCCTGAAGGAAGTGCTGCAGAGCTATCTGCCGCTCATCCTGCCGGGCTCTGGCCAGGTCGAGACCATCGTGTTCGGCATCATGCTGGTGGCGCTCTTGCAGCTCGCGCCCGGCGGCGTCTGGCCGTGGCTGATGTCGTTCATGCCGCAGAGGGCTGGCGGTAGGAAGCCGGATACCTCGCTGACCCTGCCGGCGCGCGTCCGCGCGCCCGGCGAGGCAAGCGTGCTGCTGCAGGTGGAAAAGGCGCGAAAGCAGTTCGGCGGCGTGATCGCCGTGAACAATGTCTCCTTCGATGTCCAGGCCCGCGAGATCGTTGCGCTGATCGGTCCGAACGGCGCAGGAAAGAGTACGACGTTCAACTTGATCACCGGCGTGCTGTCGGCAACATCAGGCTCGATCTCGGTGCTCGGCAAGAAGGTCGACAAGGCGCCGCCGCAGGAGATCGTCAAGCTCGGAATTTCCCGAACCTTCCAGCACGTGAAGCTGGTGCCCGATATGACCGTGCTGGAGAACGTCGCGATCGGCGCGCATCTGCGCGGCCATTCCGGCCCGATTGCCTCGATGCTGCGGCTCGACCGTACTGACGAGGCGCGGCTGCTGGCGGAAGCCGCGCGCCAGATCGAGCGCGTCGGCTTGGGCGAGCAGATGCATCAGCTCGCAGGCTCACTCTCGCTCGGACAGCAGCGCATCGTCGAGATCGCACGCGCTCTGTGCGTCGATCCGATGCTGCTGCTGCTCGACGAGCCGGCGGCTGGCCTGCGCCACATGGAGAAGCAGCAGCTCGCAAGGCTGCTGCGCGACCTGCGCGACGGCGGCATGAGCGTCCTCCTGGTCGAGCACGACATGGGCTTTGTGATGAATCTCGCCGACCGCATCGTGGTGCTCGATTTCGGCACCAAGATCGCCGAAGGCACGCCCGCCACGATCAAGACCAATCCCGAAGTGATCAAGGCCTATCTCGGAGTGGCGGCATGAACGCGCTGTTGTCAGTCGCCGACGCGCATGTCGCCTATGGCAAGGTCGAGGCCGTGCGCTCGGTTTCGCTCGAGGTCGGTCAAAACGAGATTGTCACCATCGTCGGCGCCAACGGCGCCGGCAAGACCACGCTGCTCTCCGCTGTCATGGGTATCCTGCCGCTGAAGGGCCGGGTTACCTTTGCCGGGCAGGACCTCGCACGGCTCGACATCGAGGACCGCGTCGCGAAGGGTTTGGGGCTCGTACCGGAGCACCGCGAATTGTTCGTGACCATGAATGTCGAGGACAATCTGGAGTTAGGGGCCTTCCGTATCGAGAAGAGCAGGGCGAAAAGCTCGATCGAGCGCGTCTACGCGCTGTTCCCGCGACTGAAGGAGCGGCGCAAGCAACTCGCTGGCACGCTGTCCGGCGGCGAGCAGCAGATGCTCGCAATGGGCCGCGCGTTGATGGGAGAGCCAAAACTGCTGATGCTGGACGAGCCGAGCCTGGGCTTGGCGCCAATCATCGTTGCCGACATCTTCCGCATCGTCACCGAGCTGCGTGCCAGCGGCGTCTCGGTGCTGCTGGTCGAGCAGAACGCACAGGCCGCGCTGAAGATCGCGGACAAGGCTTACGTGATGGAGCTCGGCGAGTTCGTGCTTTCCGGCAAGGCCAGCGACGTCGCCGCCAATGAGCGCGTCGCGGCGAGCTATCTCGGCTTCCAGCACGAAGGCGCGAGCGCGCTGTAGTCTTGCGATGACGCCCACGAGCGCATCATCCGCACCGCTGTCATCGTCCGCCTTGTGCGCAATTGCGCACTGGAGCGGACGATCCGGTATCTCAGTGGCGGCTGTACTTGAACCGAAACGGCGTACTGGATCTCCCGCCTTCGCGGGGCATGACAGCGAAGAATGCGACGAGATTCGCTCTTAAAGGCCTGCCGCCTTCTCTCCCTTCAACGCCGCCACCTCCGCTTCGAGCTCCGCAATCCTTGCATCACGCGCGGCGAGTGCTGCGGCGACATCCGCCGCGTCGAATTTCTGCGGGATGTGCTGCGGGCAGTTGGTGTCCCAGGCGGCGATCTTGAACACGATGACCTGCTCGGGGCGCGCTTTGTAGCCTCTTGGCATCAGCGACTGCGTCAGCGCGGGATCGTCCTCCACCACGCGCGCTTCGCCCCATATCTTCACCCTGCGGCGATGGGCGTAGTCCATCACGAAAATATAGGCTTTTGGATTTTCGGAGAGATTTCCTTGCGTGAGATACTGTCGATTGCCAGCGTAGTCGGCGAAGGCAAGCGTCTGCTTGTCCAGCACCTTCAAAAAACCCGTCGGGCCGCCACGGTGCTGAATATAGGGCTGGCCGTCGGCCGAGGCCGTGGCGAGATAGAAACTGTTGGCATCGCCCAGGAACGCCGCGAGGTTTTCGTCGACCTCGGTGCGCCAACCGCGCTGCTCGGCGTGGGAATACGCCTCGCGCGACCCTTTTCGCGTCTGAATCAATTTGACTGCTGGGGTGAAGGCGACGTCGCTGGCGTAGGTGCGGGCGGACGGCATCGGAGCATCTCCAGGAAACTGACGCGTTAGCGTTCTCACACCGAAAAGTGGCCCCCTTTCGGTCCAAAACAATCGACCTGCTTGACACTTCATCATTGCGATATATGCAATAATAGCGATGGACCGGCTCGAGGCCATGCACGTCTTCGTCACCGTCGCCGAGATGCGCGGCTTTGCGCCGGCGGCGCGCAAGCTGCGGCTGTCGCCGTCGGCGGTGACCCGCCTGATCGCTTCGCTGGAGGAGCATCTCGGCGCGCGGCTGTTGCAGCGGACCACGCGCTCCGTGACGCTCACCGACGTCGGCACGCGCTATCTGGAGCGCGCGCGACGGATCCTCGCCGATGTCGAGGAGGCGGATGGCTCGGCGCGCGCAGAGCGAAACCGGCCGAGCGGGCGGCTCGTGGTCTCCGCGCCGGTGGGGTTCGGCCGGCTGCATGTCGGGCCCGTGATGTCGGCGTACCTGAAGCGCTATCCGGATGTCACCGGCGAATTGCGGCTCTCCGACCATATGATCAACCTCATCGAGGACGCGGTCGACCTCGCGGTACGCATTGGCCACCTCGCCGATTCCTCGCTGGTCGCGCGGCAGGTCGGCGAGATGCGACGGATCGTGGTTGCCTCGCCCGACTACCTCAAGCGCCATGGCGAACCGAAGTCGCCGGAGGCACTGCTTCAGCACCGAACCATCCAGTTCGGCCCCGCCACCAACTGGCTCTTCTCGCGCGATGGCCGCGATATGGAGGTCACGCCGAGCCCGCGCTTCATCAGCAACAGCGCCGATGCGGTGCTGCAATATGCCGAACAAGGTGGTGGGGTGACGCGGGTGCTGGCGTATCAGGCCGCCGATGGCCTGAAGCGCGGGCGCTTGAAAATCGTGCTCGCGAAATTCGAGCAGGCGGCCTTGCCGATCCACATCGTCTACCCGACCTCGCGGCTGCTCTCCGCCAAGGTGCGCGCCTTCATCGATCTCGTGGTGGAGACGACGAACTGGCGGTTTGGATAACTCTCGTATCCCGGATACAGCGCACCGTGTCCGGGACACGAGATCGCTCACTCCTTCTTCGGCACCACGCGGAACGTGCCGTTGGCCCGCGCGATGACGATGTCGTCGGCCTTGACCAGACATTGCGCGAAGCAGATCGTGCTGCCGGTCTTGATCACCTCACTCTCGACCGCACACCACTGCCCGATCTCGGCTGCGCCGACATAGTCAACGGCGAGCGAGATCGTAACGAACGAAGTCGTCCAACGCGTTGCCTGCGCACAGCTATAGCCCATCGCGGCATCGGCCAGCGCTGCAATCAGGCCGCCGTGAATGAGCCCGCGCGCATTGGTGTGCGGCTTTGCCAGCCGCAATCCGACGACCACGGCCTTCTCGGCGCGCTTGGAATAGAGCGGCTCCCAGGGATCGGTGAGCGGGCTTTTGCGGAAATGCGGCTCAAAGCCGTCGGGAATCCCGGTGGTCGTCATGTGCGTCTCGCATCGTTAGCTGCCACCATTGAACGCGATGGACGTGACGGATGCACCACCTACAAAGTTTTAAACGACATTTGCGCGGACGTTTGAATTGACTGCTGGGCCGTAGGGTAAGCAAAGGCGCATCGCGCCGTGCCCACCATCTCTCCGCGATTTGCGACAGAAGTGGTGGGCACGC
This sequence comes from Bradyrhizobium sp. UFLA05-112, assembly GCF_053572325.1. Taxonomy (NCBI): domain Bacteria; kingdom Pseudomonadati; phylum Pseudomonadota; class Alphaproteobacteria; order Hyphomicrobiales; family Nitrobacteraceae; genus Bradyrhizobium; species Bradyrhizobium sp. UFLA05-112. Next base: position 72,500 of record NZ_JBANBK010000019.1, read on the forward strand.
TTCGCTTTGCCCACCCTACAAGCTACAGATCAGAACGGCAGCCCCACGTAATTCTCCGACAACGACGTCATCGCAGCCTGCGACTGCGTAACGTAGTCGAGCTCGGCGAGCTGGATGCGAGCGCCGATGGTGCCGGTGTCGGGGAACTTGTGCAGCATGGAGGTCATCCACCAGGAGAAGCGCACTGCCTTCCAGACCCGCGCCAGCGCTGTCGTGGAATAGGCATCAATGCCCGCGCTCGATTTCTCGTCGTAATATTCACGCAAAGCGGTCGCGAGGTAATGCGCGTCGCTCGCGGCGAGGTTGAGCCCCTTGGCGCCGGTCGGCGGCACGATGTGGGCGGCATCGCCGCACAGGAACATCCGGCCAAAGCGCATCGGCTCGGCCACGAAGCTGCGCAAGGGCGCGATGCTCTTCTCGATCGAGGGACCCGTCACGAGGCTGTCGGCCGCCTCCTGGTCGATCCGACGCTTCAACTCGTCCCAGAAGCGATCATCTGGCCACTGGTCGACGTGATCGTCGAGCGAGCACTGAACATAATGCCGGCTGCGTTTGGTCGAACGCATGGTGCAGAGCGCAAAACCGCGGGCGTGGTTGGAATAGATCAACTCGTGACTGACCGGTGGCGTATCGGAGAGGATGCCGAGCCAGCCGAACGGATAGACCCGCTCGAACTCCTCGATCGCCGAGGGCTTGATGCTGGCGCGGCTGACACCATGGAAGCCGTCGCAGCCGGCGATGAAGTCGCAGAGAATCTCGTGCGTAATGCCATCCTTCACGTAGGTTACGCGCGGGTGACTGCCGTCGAAATCATGCGGCCGCACGTCTTTGGCCTCGTAGACCGAGGTCAGCCCCGCCGCCTTCCGCACGTTCATCAGGTCGAGCGTCACCTCGGTCTGGCCGTAGATCATGACCGTCTTGCCGGTCGCAGCCTTCATGTCGATGCGGTGACGGCGGCCGGAAAATGCAAGCTCGATGCCCTCATGCAAGAGGCCCTCAGCATGCGCGCGCCCTCCCGCGCCGACCTCATCGAGTAGCGCCACGGTTCCCTCTTCGAGAAGGCCGGCGCGGATGCGCCCGAGCACGTAGTCCGGGCTCTGCCGTTCGAGAATGACATTGTCGATGCCGTAACTGTGCAGCAATTGGCCAAGCAGCAGTCCCGCCGGCCCGGCACCGATGATTGCGACTTTTGTCCGCAATACTTGCTCCTCCCGATCCTGTAGGGTGCGGCGCGAGCTTGCTTGTCGCGATCGCCCGCGCGCGATAATTATATCATATAACGTTTGAGCAAAAGGGAGTGCCTTTCGCCGCAGCGCGACATATCCAGGCAACAGCTTTCCGCGAGACGAAAGCAGTCGCGCTGCCACTTCCGGCTTGAACCAGCGATCCAATTATATAACATGTTAACTAACGAGACCGGGCCAAAGAAGCCTGCGGTCAAGAACAGGGAGAGACGAGCAATGAGGAAAGCCTGTCTGGCGTTGCTGCTGGCAGCAAGCATGACGCCTGCCTTCGCGCAGGACAAGAATTTCGACCTGAAGATCTCGCATTGGGTACCAGCCTCGCATCCGCTCCAGAAATCGCTGGAGGACTGGGCGGCCGCTGTGGAGAAAGACTCCGGCGGCACCATCAAGAGCAAGGTGTTTCCGGCGCAACAGCTCGGCAAGGCGTTCGACCATTACGACATGGCGCGCGATGGCATCGCCGACGTCACCTACGTCAACCCCGGCTACCAGCCCGGCCGCTTCCCGATCATTGGCGCCGGCGAACTGCCGTTCCTGATCTCGGACGCCAAGGGCGGCTCGATGGGGCTCGATGCCTGGTACCGCAAATATGCAGAAAAGGAGATGAAGGACGTCAAATACTGCCTCGCCTTCGTCCACTCGCCCTCCTCGTTCCACTCTCGCACCAAGAAGATCGTGGTGCCGGAGGACGTGAAGGGCCTGAAGATCCGCCCGGCCCACGCCACCATGGCGAATTTCGTCACCTCGCTCGGCGGCACCAACGTGCAGTCGTCCGCGCCCGAAGTGCGCGACATCATCGAGCGCGGCGTCGCCGATGGCGTCACCTTCCCCTGGGGCTCGCTGCTGCTGTTCGGCATCGACAAGGTGACGAAGTACGACATGGAGGCGCCGCTTTATGTCACGACCTTCGTCTTCGTGATGAACAAGGACAAGTACAATGCGATGTCCGACAAGCAGAAGGCGGCGATCGACAAGAACTGCACGACCGAGATGGCCGGCGTGGTCGGCGAGCACTGGGGCAAGTTCGAGGATGCCGGCATCGACAAGATCAAGGCGGAAGAAGGTCATGAGGTCTACAAGCTGAACCCGGAGCAGACCGCGTCCTGGAAGAAGGCCGCCGAGCCGCTGGTCAAGACCTGGGGCGAGGGCGTGAAGAAGACCGGCGCCGACCCGGACGCAGCGCTCGCCGAGTTGAAGGCCTCGCTGAAGAAGTACAACGCCCTGGCGGAGTGACGCCAAGACGCGGCCGCGAGCTCGCTGCACCTCTCCCGCTCGCGGGAGAGGTCGGCGCAGAGCGCCGGGTGAGGGCTCTCTCCTCTTGGGGGTTCTCGATTGTGGAAGCACCCTCTCCCCAGCCCTCCCCCGCGGGCGGGGAGGGAGCGCAGCTCCACCGCGGGCACACCTCGAACTCGTCGGAAGGACTCTTTTCCCATGAAGCGCGCCTGGATGGATCGCTTTATCGATACGATCGAATGGATCGCGGCCGGCTTCGTCGGCCTCGTCGCGCTCGACATCTTCGTTTCGGTCCTGCTGCGCAACACGCTGAACTACTCGATCCCGGATTCCTTCGACATCGGCCGCATGCTGCTCGGCATCCTGATCTTCTGGGGCATCGCCGCGACCTCCTATCGCGGCACGCACATCACGGTCGACCTGGTCTGGGCCAATTCGAGCCCGCGCTATCAGCGCTGGATCGACGTGTTCGCCACCCTGGTGCTGCTGTTCGTCGTCACCGTGCAGACCTGGACGCTGTTCGACAAGGTACGCGGCACCTATAACGACAATGTGCAGACCTTCGATATGCACATGCCGACCTGGCCGTTCTTCGCGATCGCCTGGATCGGCGATGTCTCGGCGGTGCTGCTGATCGCGATCCGCACCTACCGACTGATCTTCCATCCGGAAGAGATGCACGATCCCAAGCTGAAGGCGACGGAGTAGTCATGAGCACCGATGCCGTCGCCGTAATCGGCTTCGTTTCCTTATTTCTCCTGATGCTGCTGCGCGTGCCTGTCGGCATGGCCATGGGCCTCGTCGGCGTGTCCGGCTTCTCCTATCTCGTCGGCGCCACGCCGGCGCTGAAACTGGTCGGCCAGACCTCGATGCGCACGGTCACCGACTACACTTTTGGCGTCATCCCGATGTTCTTGCTGATGGGCTCCTTCGTCAGCAATTCCGGCATGAGCCGCGAACTGTTCCGCGCCGCCAACGGCTTTGTCGGCCATTTGCGCGGCGGGCTCGGCATCGCAACCGTCGGCGCCTGCGGCGGCTTTGCCGCGATCTGCGGCTCCTCCGTCGCGACGGCCGCGACCTTCTCAGCCGTCGCCTATCCCGAGATGCGCCGCTTCGGCTATCCGCAGTCCTTTGCCACTGGCGTGATCGCAGCCGGCGGCACGCTGGGTGCGATGCTGCCGCCCTCCACCGTGCTTGCGGTCTACGGCATCATCACCGAGCAGGACATCGGAAAACTCTTCATCGCCGGTATCATCCCGGGCCTGCTGGCGATGAGCATGTACATGATCACCATCGGCCTGATCGGATACTTTCGTCCGGACTTTTTGCCGAAGGGCAAGAAACTGCCGTGGAACGAGCGCTTCGCGGGCCTCAAGGATATCTGGGCGCCGGTCCTGCTGTTCGTGTTCGTGATCGGCGGCCTCTACGGCCTGCCGTTCCTGCCTCGCTTCACGCCGACCGAAGCCGGCGGCGTCGGTGCCACCGGCGCCTTCATCATCGGCGTGCTCACCGGGCGGCTCGACCGCGAGAAGATTTTGGCCTCGCTCCTGCAGGCGACGCGCACCGCGGCCGCCGTGTTCACCGTGCTGATCGGCGCGCTGATTTTCGGCTACTTCCTGACGGTGACTCAGACCCCGCAAAAGGTCACGGAATTCCTCACAGGCCTCGGCCTCGGCTCTTACGGCGTGCTGGCGCTGATCATGGTGATGTACCTCGTGCTCGGCTGCCTGATGGACGCCATGGCAATGATCATCCTGACGGTGCCGATCATCTTCCCCGTGATCACACATCTTGGTTTTGATCCGATCTGGTTCGGCGTCATCATCGTCATGACAGTCGAGCTCGGCCTGATCCATCCGCCGGTCGGCATGAATGTCTTCGTCATCAAGAGTGTGGTGAAGGACGTGTCCTTTTCCACCATCTTCAAGGGCGTGATCCCGTTCGTGGCCACCGACCTGGTGCGGTTGGTGATCCTGATCGCCTTCCCGCTGCTGGCGACCTGGCTGCCGACGCGGATGATGGCGCATTAGGGGTGGAGTGATGACCACACCCAAGCTCGAGACAAAGTACGTCTTCACCATCACCGCGTGGATTGGTGACGTCGTCACCGCGGGCGAGACTGGTACGGGTGTCCGCCGCATCATCCCGATCATCGGCGGAGAGGTGCGGGGCGTGATCAACGGCAAGGTCTTGCCGTTTGGTGCCGACTTCCAGGTCATCCGTCCGAGCGAGCTGATCGACCTGGAAGCCAAATACGCCTTCGAAACCGACGACGGCGCCACCGTCTATGTCGAGAACAAAGGGATTCGCTTCGGCCCGGTGGACCTGCTGCAGAAGCTCAAGCGCGGCGAGCCCGTCGACCCCGAGCTGATCTACTTCCGCACCGTGCCGCGGTTCGAGACCGGACACGAGAAATACCGTTGGCTGATGCAGCACATCTTCGTGGCCTCAGCCGCACGGCACGCAGACCGCGTGGTGATCGACGTGCATCAGGTGATGTGAGACAGGCGCTTCGGCCTCGAAGCGATGGCAGGCGCCGGGACTATTAGTGGCAATGTCCGCGCCTCGCACTTCGCTCGTCCTCCCGGAGCGCGACAAAGTCGCGAGCCCGGAACCCATAATCACAGGATAGGGTTGTTGGGGAAACTCGGGCCACGAATCTTCGCCAAATATTCTCCTGGGGTATCTCGACGGGCGCAAGCGCTCGCGCGGGGTCTCGGCCCCTGCACAATTGCGCACTAGGCCTGGACGACACCGATTTGGAGCACCCTCTTGCCCACTCAACCGAACTCCCCATCGGCATATTGACTCCTCCGAAATTCGTTATACAACATAACTATTCTGAAAAGGACGCAAATGACACAGGGAAACGCCGATACCGCAACCGCGGGACCTGATGCGCTGCTTAGGATCGAGAGGGCAGGCAAGGTCTTGACCGTGGGTCTGAACCGGCCCGCCAAGCGCAATGCGCTCAATGACGGCATCATTCGCGAGATCAGCGACTGCTTTGCGACGCTGCCGGACGACATCGGCGCGGTCGTCATCCATGGCATCGGCGACCATTTCTCCTCCGGCCTCGATCTCTCCGAGCTGACCGACCACGACGCCACTGGCGGGCTTCTGCACTCCCAGATGTGGCACCGAGTGTTCGACCGCATCCAGTACAGCCGCGTGCCCGTGATCGCGGCGCTGAAGGGCGCCGTGATCGGCGGCGGGCTGGAGCTGGCCTGTGCCGCGCATATCCGCGTCGCCGAGCCCTCGACCTATTTCGCGCTGCCGGAAGGCCAGCGCGGCATCTTCGTCGGCGGCGGCGGCTCGGTGCGGCTTCCGCGGCTGATCGGCGTCGCGCGCATGATGGATATGATGCTGACCGGCCGCGTCTATTCCGCGACCGAAGGCGCCTCCTACGGCTTTGCGCAATACCTGACCGAGGAAGGCGGCTCGCTGACGAAGTCGCTCGAGCTCGCCGCCCGCATCGCCTCCAATGCGCCGCTGACCAATTTCGCCGTGCTCCAGGCGCTGCCGATGATCGCCGAGGCCAATCCGCAGACTGGCCTGCTGATGGAATCGCTGATGGCGACGGTTGCCCAGAGCGACAAGGAAGCCAAGCGACGGATCCGCGAGTTCCTCGAACACAAGACCGCCAAGGTGAAGCCCAAGTCATGAGTGCACAGCCGTCCTCTTCCACCACGGAGCGCGGCGCGAGCACCTCCCCGCTGCGGCCGATCTCGTTCGGCGATCCCGTCGTCAACATCGAGCGGCGCGATGACGGCACGATTTACCTGCGGCCAAAACAGCCGCTCGGCGACTATCCGGTGCGCATCACCGACCGCCTGCATCATTGGGCGAAGACGACGCCGGATCGCGTCTTCATGGCCGAGCGCGAAGGCGGCCGGGGCTGGCGCAAGATCACCTATGCCGAGCTCCTCACCGCGAGCCGGCACATCGCTTCCGGCCTGATCCAGCGTGGCCTGTCGGCGGAGAAGCCGGTCGTCATCCTCTCCGGCAATTCGATCGACCATGCGCTGCTCGCCTTTGGCGCCTATTACGCCGGCATCCCGTTCTGCCCGGTCTCGCCGGCCTATTCGCTGGTCTCGAAGGACTACGGCAAGCTATCGTACCTGATGAAGCTGCTGACGCCGGGCCTCGTCTTTGCCGAGGACGCCGACAAATTCGCGAACGCGCTTGCCGGCAACGTCTCGCCCGGCATCGAGATCGCCGCGTCCTACGGCACCGTCCCGGGGCACGACGTCACGCTGCTCGCCGACCTCATGGCGACGCCGATCCATCCCGCGCTCGACGAGCTGCATGGGAGAATCGGCCCCGATACGATCGCGAAATTCCTACTGACGTCAGGATCGACGGGCAATCCCAAGGCGGTCATCAACACCCAGCGCATGATCTGCGCCAACCAGGTGATGCTGCGCGAGACGCTGGCCTTCCTCAAGGACGAGCCGCCGGTCATCATCGACTGGCTGCCCTGGAACCACACCTTTGGCGGCAATCACAATATCGGTTTGACCCTCTATAACGGCGGCTCGATGTATCTCGATGCCGGCAAGCCGGTGCCCGGCGGAATCGAGGAGACCGTGCGCAATCTCCAGGAGATTTCGCCGACGGTCTATTTCAACGTGCCAAAGGGCTACGAATCGCTGCTGCCCTATTTGCGCGACGACCAGGGCCTGCGCGCAAAATTCTTCGACCGCCTGCACGCGATGTTCTTCTCCGGCGCGGCGCTTTCGCCCTTCGTCTGGAACAGCCTCGATGAGCTTGCGGTGAAGGAGAAGGGCTATCGCGTGCCGATGCTGACTGGCCTTGGCGCCACCGAAACCGCGCCGTTCTTCATGTCGGTCAATCCACGCACCAGCCGTTCCGGCCATGTCGGCCTGCCGGTCTCCGGCAATGACGCCAAGCTCGTGCCCAACAACGGCAAGCTGGAAGTTCGCTGCAAGGGCCCGAACGTCATGCCTGGCTACTGGCGCCAGGCGGAGGTCACCGCAAAATCCTTCGACGAGGAAGGCTTTTACAAACTCGGCGATGCACTCAAGCCCGCCGACCCTGATGACTTCAATGCCGGTTTCGACTTCGACGGCCGCGTCAGCGAGGACTTCAAGCTCGCGAGCGGCACCTGGGTCAGCGTCGGCCCCTTGCGCGCGCGCTTCGTTGCCGCCTGCGCGCCTTTGGTGCGCGACGTCGTGATCGCCGGCATCAACCGCGACGAGATTTCCGCGCTCGTTGTGCTCGACCTCGACGGCTGCCGCCTGATCAATCCGACGCTGCCGGCCGACGATCTCGTCGTCACCGCGCGCGACCGCCTGGTCCGCGAGGCGTTCCGCGAGCGCCTCACCCAGTTCCTCGGCTCGGCGACCGGCTCCTCGACCAGGATTACCCGCGCGATCCTTCTGGACACGCCGCTCTCGATCGACAAGGGCGAGGTCACCGACAAAGGCTCGATAAACCAGCGCGCCGTGCTCGAGCATCGCACCGCACTGATAGACGAGCTCTATGCTGCAAATCCATCGGACCGTGTGATATCGGTCGCTTAGAAACAATCCGCCAAAGGAGAACGCCATGTTGTTGAAGGATCAGGCAGCCATCGTGACCGGCGGTGCATCGGGACTGGGTGCGGCGACCGCACGCAAGCTGGCGGCGCAGGGCGCCAAGGTCGCAGTCTGCGACCTCAACACCAAGCTCGCCGAAACAGTCGCGGCCGAGATCAAGGGCGTCGCCGTGACCTGCGACGTTTCCGATGCCGCCTCGGCCGAAGCCGCGATCGCGGCTGCCACCAAGGCGCATGGTCCGGCCCGCGTGCTCGTCAATTGCGCCGGCATCGGCGTTGCCAAACGCGTGGTCGGCCGCGATGGTCCGATGGCGCTTGCCGATTTCGACAAGGTGATCAAGGTCAACCTGATCGGCACCTTCAACATGTTGCGTCTTGCCGCCACCGAAATGTCCAAGCTCGAGCCGCAGGCGAGCGGCGAGCGCGGTGTCATCATCAACACCGCTTCCGTCGCGGCTTATGACGGCCAGATCGGCCAGTCCGCCTATTCGGCGTCCAAGGGCGGCATCGTCGGCATGACGCTGCCGATCGCGCGCGAGCTCGCGCAGTTCGGCGTCCGCGTGCTGACCATTGCCCCCGGCCTGTTCCTCACGCCGCTGCTCGCCAACCTGCCGCAGGAGGCACAGGATTCGCTCGCCGCCGCGATCCCGTTCCCGCGCCGGCTCGGCCACGCCGACGAATTCGCGTCGCTCGCGCTGCACATGGTCGAGAATGCCTATCTCAACGGCGAGGTCGTGCGGCTCGACGGCTCGCTGCGCATGGCGCCGAAGTAAACCGAACGGCTGTAGCCGCGACTTCCACCTTACCTCTCCCTCCGGGAGAGGTGTGGCGCAGCACTAGTGGGTATATCACGCATGTTCGTCCATCGGCGCGACGTCCAGATCCAGTGGGGTGACTGCGACCCCGCCAACATCGTCTATTATCCGCGCTATTTCTCGATGTTCGACGATTCGACCTCGGTCCTGTTCGAGAAGGCCGGCTTCTCGAAACAGGACCTGGTCCACAAATATGGCCTGGTCGGCATTCCCATGGTCGACACGAGGGCGAAGTTCTACATCCCCTCGACCCACGGCGACTGGATCACCATCGAGACGAAGATCGAGAGCATCAAGCGCTCGAGCTTCGAGGTAAAGCACGACGTCTACAAGGGCGAGGACTTGGCGACCAGAGCCTTGGCGATCGAGGCCTTCGAGACCCGTGTCCTCGTCGGCCGCGACCCGGCCAATCCCGACAAGCTGAAATCCGCGGCGTTTCCGCCGGAGATGGTGGCCAAATTCGTGGGCAATTAGATTCTGGAGCTAAATCGCCGCACCGCCCAAAGACGGGGCTGAATTCGATCACAAAGTCTGCTTTCAAAGGCACACCTTAAGGGAGGAATAGATGAAACGCTTTTACCTGACCGCCGCTGTTGCGGCGGCAACGTTGGCCCTGCCGGCGCTGCCCGCGATGGCCCAGACCAACGAAATCACCATCGGCATCACCACCACCACGACAGGCCCGGGCGCGGCGCTCGGCATTCCCGAGCGCAATGCGCTGGAGTTCGTGCCGAAGGAAATCGCCGGCGTGCCGCTGAAGGTGATCGTGCTCGATGATGGCGGCGATCCGACCACCGCGACCACCAACGCGCGGCGCTTCGTCACGGAATCCAAGGCCGACATCATCATGGGCTCGGCGCTGACGCCACCGACGATTGCGGTCTCCAACGTCGCGAACGAAGCCGGCATTCCGCATTTCGGCCTCGCTCCCTTTCCGATCACCCCCGAGCGCATGAAGTGGTCGGTGGCGATGCCGCAGCCGATCCCGATCGTGGGCAAGGTGCTGTACGACCACATGAAGGCCAAGGGCGTGAAAACGGTCGGCTATATCGGCTATTCCGACTCCTATGGCGACCTCTGGTTCAACGACCTGAAGGCGCAGACCGGACCGATGGGCATAACCATCGTCGACGAGGAGCGCTTCGCGCGTCCCGATACGTCGGTGACCGGACAGGTGCTCAAGCTCGTCGCCGCCAATCCCGACGCGATCCTGGTCGGCGCATCCGGCACTGCAGCCGCGCTGCCGCAGACCGAGCTGCGCGAGCGCGGCTATCAGGGCCTGATCTACCAGACCCACGGCGCGGCGAGCATGGATTTCATCCGCATCGCCGGCAAGGCGGCGGAGGGCGTGCTGATGGCTTCAGGGCCCGTGATGGATCCCGAAGACCAGCCGGACGAGGCGCAGACCAAGAAGCCGGGCCTTGCCCTCAATACCGCCTATGAAGCGAAGTACGGCCCGAACAGCCGCAGCCAATTCGCCGGCCACTCCTATGATGCGTTCGAGCTTCTGAAGCGCATTATCCCGACGGCGCTGAAGACCGCCAAGCCCGGCACGCCGGAATTCCGTGAGGCGATCCGCCAGGCCCTGCTGTCGGAGAAGGAATTGGCCGCAAGCCAGGGCGTCTACAACTTCACCGACAAGGATCGGTATGGCCTTGACGAGCGCTCACGCATCCTGCTCACGGTGACGAACGGCAAGTACAAGCTGGTGAAGTGAGAGCAGCGATCACTCGAAGGCGATCAGAGCCGGCCATGAAGGGCCGGCTCTTTTCTTTTCAGGCCGCCTCTCGGAGCTTGGTCCAGGCGAACTCCGGATAGTACTGATCCATCATGCGGTCGACATAGGCGGTGAGGTTCGGAAACTCTTCCGCCTGCTCGCGCAGCTTGGATTCGAAGAATGGCGTCATGATTCCAGCGAGCGCGCCGAACGCAGTGGCGTCGACGCCCGAAGGCTTGTTGCCCATCAGATGGGCCTTGTCGCCGAGCTGCACGGACAGCGCGAACAGCGAGCGCACGGCGAGATCGACGTCGTCATCGGGCGCATGGCGGCCGAGGCCAGAGAGCAGATAGTTCTCGGCGACGCGGAATTGCGCGTCCTCGCGCAGCTTCTCGCGATTGTGCTCAGGCGCGCCGTCGAAGAAATGCGCCGGGCCCTTGGCGAAATTGACCGGGTCCACCCAGCGCGCTCCGACCAGTCCCCAATAGACGTGATGCTCGATCATGCGCTCGAAGGCCCATGCCTGCGCGCGTTCCTGCAACGACAGGCCGGCGTCGAAGTCGAAACCATAGCGACGCTCGATATGCGCGCGGATAAAGGTGGAGTCGGCAACTGCCTCGCCGTCGTCGTCGATGAACGGCAGCTGCCCCTTGGGCGAAGCTGGCGGCATCGCCCGCTCCTTCCGGTAGGGCAGTCCTGCCATTTTCAGCTGCACCTCCGTCTTGGTGACGAAGGGGCTGATTTCCGGCAAGCCGAAGCCGATGCCAAAGCCGTAAAGCGTGATCATGCTCTTGCTCCTGATCCCCGAAACAGTTGTTGGAACCTACCGACCGGCTGCTGCCACCATGGTGGCAGCAGCCGTGATATCCTGCGCGAAACGGGCCCCGTGCCAGGCGCGGCCCATGACGTGACAAACCACGGCGTTCGCAGCTCCGAGCAGCGAGCGCGCCGCGAGAGTGACGATCGCGAGACGGAGGTCGACGAACATGAGATCGAACGCGCCGAGACGGCCAAGAGCACGGCCAAGAGTGAAGGTTTGCAGCAAGGCCTGCACCCGCCACAGCGGGCTCGCCTGGCCGAAGGTGGTGGGAAGCATCATGGACAAATCCTCTTCATTCGAAGTGTTGTCCCGGTATAGAACTCCCCTGCTGCCAACATCCTGTCAGCATCCGCGCGCCGGTTTTTTAAACGGTGCCAAATCGGAAGACGTGTCATGAGACGTGCCGACCGGCTGTTTCAGATCATCCAGGTGCTTCGGCGCAGCCGCAAACCGTTGACGGCGGACGCGATCGCGGCCGAGCTCGAAACCTCCAAGCGCACCGTCTATCGGGACATCGCCACGCTGATCGGCCAGCGCGTGCCGATCCGCGGCGAAGCTGGCATGGGCTATATCCTCGAAAAGGGCTTTGACCTGCCGCCTTTGATGCTGACGCCCGATGAGATCGAGGCGGCGGTGCTGGGCGCGCAATGGGTTGCCGGCCACGCCGACACGGCGCTGGCGCGCGCCGCCGAGGATCTGATGGCGAAGATTGCCGACACCGTGCCCGAGCGCCTGCGTCCTTTCGTGCTGGAGCCGGCAAGCCGTGCGCGACCGAGCTGGAATCGCGAACCCGATCGCATGGACATGGTGCGCACGCGCACGCAGATCCATGAGGGCAAGAAGATCACGCTGCGCTATCGCGACGAACAGGGCCGCGACAGCCAGCGCACGATCTGGCCGATTGCAGTCGGTTATCTCGAGGCCGTGCGGCTGCTCGCAGCCTGGTGCGAGCTGCGCAGCGATTTCCGCAGCTTCCGCACCGACCGCGTGGTAGATGCGACCTATCTCGACGAGAGATATCCGGAGCGGCGCGACGTGCTGCGCGCCAAGTGGCGGCAGAGCCTGGTCTGGGGTCCTCCGAAGGACAATTGAGCGACATGGACCAGAATTCCGCGACCGACCTATCGCAGCTCTGCCAGGCTTGCGGCGCCTGCTGCGCCTATTCGGCGAACTGGCCGCGCTTCTCGATCGAGAGCGAGGAGGAGCTCGCAGCTATCCCGCAAGCCTTCGTCAACGATCGGCAATCGGGCATGCGCTGCGACGGCAACCGTTGTTCGGCGCTGAAAGGGAAGATCGGGGATGCGACCGCCTGCGGCGTCTATGCCGTGCGGCCGGAGGTGTGCCGCACCTGCATGCCCGGCGATGCCGAATGCGCGATGGCGCGGCGGAAGTTCGGACTGCCGGTGATCGAGACGATAACTTAAGCCGGGACGGCTTCCGCGAGATCGTCGTCGAGCTCGTCCTCGAGCGGCGCAAGCACCGAGAGCGGTTTGGTCGACAGCGTAATCGGCTTGCGGCTGCCCGACAGCGACGGCGATGCCTTCGCCGTGCTTTCACGCGACAGCGCGTAAAGCGTGGAGCCGACGCGTCCCCCGCTCTCGATCAGTTCGCGCTCCGTGCAGCTCGCCGCGATTGCGATCGCCAGCGAATGCAGATGGCTGCGGCGGTAGCAAAACAGGGCCAGCCTGGCGCGGGCCTCGGGGGCAACACTCTCAACCAGCCTCGGCAGGCCGCTTTCGCTGGCGCGATACATCTCGCCAAGGAGCTCGTCGCGGACCGGGCAGAAATCGCTTTCGTAGGCGTCTCGGCTTGAAAACATTGCGATTCTCCTCGTATGCCGAAGATGCCGCGCAATCCTCTAACGAAAGGTTAACCACACGAGCCTGTAGTGTCCCGGGGTCTTTCCCCCGATTTGCGAATCGGAACGCCGCCGAAGCCTGCGAGCTCAGTTCGCCGCCATGAAGATCGACAGCCCAAAACCGGTGAGGTGGTGCAGCGCCTGGTCGACGCCGATCAGGGTCCAGAACCAGGGGTGCTCCTGGTTGACGCCGAAATTGGCCGAGACCAACCCCTTGGCCCGATCGACCGTGATGTGAATCGCGAAATCAATCAGGGCGACGAACCAGAATTTTGGCGCGACTATCAGGATCAGCGGCAGCGCAACCGCAAGGTGAACCAGGCAATGCACCAGGAGCGGCAGAGCCCAGCCATGCTTCTGGTCCTTGCCATGCGCCATCCAGGCGGTCTGCAGGACGAAGTCGGCGATGATGTGCTTGAAGGTGAGCAGCAGCATCCAGCCAATGAGCGCTTCGACCGGAACCGCCGATGACATGGGTGGAAACGACAAAGCTGGACGCCCTCATTGAACGTGGAAGAAAAAATGGAGCGTTCAGTGCGACTTCTTCTTGGGTCCGGCCAAATCGCCGAGATCGCGCTTTTATGACATCTCTCGCGGTGGAATGCACCCCGGAAGGAACCGGAAAATCGCAAGGTTTGGCGCAACGTCGATGAGGACCGCCGCCGCCGCCCCCTCGCGGTAACGTTACCCGCGGCTCGAAATTTGCATTCTGCCGCCAGAGAGCTATCATCCTCAGGCAGAGGATTATCGTATTTTTTTCAGACGCTTACGAATTTTCGAGCGGCCTTTGCCGGCAAGCCGGCCGCCGCCATGCAAGGATAAGGCCGGCCATGAGTGCTGAAGGCCAGATGTCATCGCCCGAGCAGTCCCCGCCGTCGCGCCCGAAGGTCATCAAGACCAATCAGCAGCAGGTCGTGCTGTATGTCGTGCTGACCTTGATCCTGTCGCTGGCCACCGTCTGGGGCGGCCGGGCCATGCTGCGCAATTCGGAGACCCTGATCTTTGCCGTCGGCGATGCCAACAGCGACGAGGCGCGTTTCGCCAACAAGCTCGCCGCCGTGCTCAAGAACAATGCCTCCCGGTTCCGGATCAAGATCGTCAACAATCCTGACAACGCCAAAGCGATTGCCCAATTCGACCGCAAGCAGGCCGATCTCGCCATCCTGCGCACCGACGGCAAGGTGCCGCCGCGGGCGCGCGCGCTCGCCATCCTCGAGCATGATCTCGTGCTGCTGCTCGGCCCCGGCAACAAGAAGGTCAAGTCGCTCGCGGAATTGAAAAAGAAGAAGGTCGCGGTGCTCGCCGAGAACGACAATTCGCTCGCCTTCGTCCGCAGCATCCTCGACGTCCCCGACACGCCGGACGCTGCGGCACGCGTGCAGATGGCCCCGCAGGGCGTAACGCTGGACAAGCTGCTGGCGCCCGCTAGCGGCTATTCCGCGGTGATCGCCATCGTCCACGCCTCCAAGGCGGTGCGCGACAAGGCCTATGAGCAGGTCGCCAAGCGCGGCGGCTTCACATTGAACGCGATCGACGAGGCCAAGGCGCTGGCGCGCAAGATTCCCGGCATTTCCGAGGAGACCTTGACCGCGGGCACGCTGTCGGCCTCGCCGGAGATTCCCGACGACGATCTCGATACGATCGGGCTCGAATGGCTGCTGGTCGCACAGTCGAAGATGTCGTTGTCCACCGCAGGCGACCTCGCGCGCATCGTCTACGAGAACAAGTCCGAGCTCGGCCTCGAAAGTGGATTCGCCACCCGGATCGAGCCGGCTTCCGTCGACAAGGACGCCTTCGTCATGGCGCACCAGGGCGCGGCCGACTACATCAACGATGACACCAAGTCGTTTATGGATAAATACAGCGACATGATGTATCTGGGCGCCGGCGCGCTCAGCGTCATCGGCTCGATCTTCGCGGCAATTTACGCCAAGGTCACCAGGATCGCACCAGAGAAGGCCAGCGAGCTCTCCACGGCCATCCTCGATGTCGGCGAGCGCGTCGAGCATGCCCATTCGCTCGATGAGCTCGAGTGCCTGGCAGACGAGCTCGAAGCGATCCTGCGCAGAGCCGTGGTGGGATTAAGAGACGGCACGATCAGTACCGACGGGCTCGATACGTTCAAGCTCGGCTATGAATTCGTCCGCGACGAGATCGGCATGCGGCGCGAGCATTTGAAGCGGCACGCAGGCGATGCCGAGAAGCACGCTAGCGAGGCCTCGGCGCGCGAAGCCGCTGCACATGACGACACCAACGTGGTGGTGGTGAAGACCGCACACAGTGCGTGAGGCCTGACCTCGCACGCAGCGCAGGGAACCTGCGCGCGCGACGGCGTCGCGCATCGGGAACTGACTTGACCTGCAACCGTTGATGCTCCGCGCAACCGGAGATCGGCCATGCGTGCACTGCTCATCATCATCCTGCTCGCGATGCTCGCTGGCGTCGGGTATTTCGCCTACTCCGCCCTGTCCGCCGACGGTGAGCCGATTCCGACGGAAGGTTACATTGCGCTCGCGCTGGGCGCGGGCTTCTCGGTGATCGTCGGCGTCGGGCTCATGGCGCTGCTGTTCTTCTCGAGCCGCCGCGGCTACGACGAGCCGCCGCATTTCAAGTAACGGTCTCCTCCATTTCGGCCCATGATTGCGGCTTGCATGGCAGGCCGCGATAATGCTGTCAGCGTCCGATCGTTGACGGCCCCCGTCCGCGCAGGCACTTTGGCGCGACCGTCCCAACCGGGACCGGCATTCCAGCCAAGACCGGACCTCAATCCCGTATGTCTAAGCCGTTGATTCCCCCTCTGGCGAAATTCGTGGCCGCGACGGCCGGCCGGAACATGACCACGGCGGCCTATGTCGCGGTCACGGTCGGCGTCGTGACCATGATGCTGTTGACGGTCAACCCGGCCTATGAAACCGCGCATCACTGGGCGAACGCCGTGCTGTGGGCGTGCCTGGCCTATTTCGTGTTCGAATGGCTGGTCCGGTTGCGCCACATGGCAAGACAGCAGCGACTGGGGCTCTACGTGCTGTCCTCGAGCGGACTGGTCGATGCGATCGGGGCGTTGGCGGTGCCCGTCGCGCTGGTGCTGGGTGTCGAACCCAAGACGGCATGGCTCCTCAGCGTACTCTGGGTGCTGAAGGTCGTGCCGGGCATTCCGGGCCTGCGCCAGCTTCGCCGCGTGCTGGTACTGGAATCGGGACCGTTGCTCAGCGTGCTCGTGATCTTCCTGATGGTGGTGTTCCTCGCCTCCGTTGCTGAATATTTCCTCGAGCGCGACGTGCAGCCCCAGACCTTCGGCAGCGTGCCGTCGGCACTATGGTGGGCGGTGGTGACGCTGACGACGACGGGCTATGGCGACGTCGTGCCGGTGACGCCGCTCGGGCGGATGGTAGCAGCGTTGGTGATGATCTCCGGCCTTGGGGTGTTCGGCCTGTGGACCGGTATTCTGGCGACTGGCTTCGCCGCCGAGACGCGGCGCGACAATTTCCTCAAGACCTGGGAGACCGTCAGCAAGGTGCCGTTCTTTGCCGCTCTCGGACCGTCCGCGATCGCCGACGTCACCCATATGCTGCGCACCATGGATTTGCCCGCCCGCACCATGATCATCAGGAAGGGCGCGCAGGGCGACTGCATGTATTTCATCGCCTCCGGCGAGGTCGAGGTCGATCTGCCCGGCAAGAAGGTGGCGCTCGGCGAAGGCGCATTCTTCGGCGAGATGGCGCTGCTCGGCAACAACGTGCGCGGTGCCAACGTCACGACCGTCAAGGTCTCGCGGCTGCTCGTGCTCGACCTCGTCGATTTCCGCGTGCTGATGGCGCGGCATCCCGATCTCGCCGAGACCATTGATGCCGAAGCCAAACGCCGCGCACTCGAAAACAAGTAGATGGAGACGGCAATGTCGGATGCGGCCGAGACCGCCAGCACGCCCCTGCTCGACATCGACGGCGCGCGTGCCACCGTACGCCTCAACCGTCCCAGGCATCTCAACCGGTTGCAGGCTGAAGATCTCGCCGAGCTCTTGAAACTGTTCGACCGGATCGAGGCCGATCCCGCGATCCGCGTGCTGGTGCTGACCGGCACCGGGCGCGCCTTCTCCGCCGGCTACGATCTCAATTCGGTGGCCGAGCGCGCAGTGAGCGCCAGCGAGCAGCAGAGCGCGGGCTCGGCGTTCGAGGTGGTCGTCAACCGCCTGGAGGATCTCGGCGTGCCCACGATCTGCCGACTCAACGGCGGCGTCTATGGCGGCTCGACCGATCTTGCGCTCGCCTGCGACTTCCGTATCGGCGCCGACACCGCCGAGATGTTCATGCCTGCTGCACGGCTGGGACTTCACTACTACACCAGCGGCATCAAGCGTTATGTGACGCGGCTCGGCGTCGACAACGCCAAGATGTTGTTCCTGACCGCGCAGAAGATTACCGCGCCGGAGATGCTGCGCATCGGCTATCTCACCGCTATGGTGGCATCAGAGCTTCTCGACGAGGAAGTCGACAAGCTCGCCAATATCCTCGCTGGCAACGCGCCGATCGCGATGCGCGGCATGAAGCGCGCCATCAACGAATTCGCCCGCGGCGCGCTCGATGAAGAGGCCGCCGACCAGCGTCACCGCGAGAGCATGCGCGGCGACGAGATCAAGGAAGGCATCAAGGCCTTCGCGGAAAAACGGCCGCCGCGGTTTTGACTTCGGCAAAATCGGCAACCACGATCTCGCGCCACGACCGCTTCCTGTGATTATGGATGCCGGGCTCGCGCTTGGCGCGCACGGGACGACGAGTTGAGATTGAGGCGCAACTGCCTCCCACACGTCGTTGCGAGCGCAGCGAAGCAATCCAGATTGTCGCCGCGCAAAGACTCTGGATTGCTTCGCTGCGCTCGCAATGACGGAGAAGAGATGGTGACGCCACCCTCATGCAGATAACCGCTGCTCGCCGTCGGAACGTCGCGTGACGCCGCATCGCGACGCGCAAAACCTAAAGGCCGGCCCGCCCCTCTCTCCCCACGAAACAGTACAGAAACACGATTCCTGCCAGCGCGAATGAACGCGTTTCGCGGTCATGCCGACCGAGATGCAGGGACACAACAATGGCTTCGTGCCACACTGGAGAGAAGAGAATGTTTCGCAAGCTTGCACTTGGTCTCGTCGCCGCCGGTTCGCTCGGCGTTGCCGCCGTTGCGCCCAGCGCCGCGTCGGCCCACGGCTTCCATCATCACTGGGGTCCGGGCTGGGGCTGGGGCTATGGCGGCCTCTATGTCAACACTGGCGTGAGCGGCTGCTACCAGGAGCGCGTGGTGCCCACCCGCCACGGCCCGCGCGTGCGCATCGTGAACGTCTGCGCGTACGGCATCTACTAAGCGACAGCGTCCGGCAACGAAGCCCCGATCTTGGCGATCGGGGCTTTCGTCGTCTGCAACTCACTCGTCCACGAACCTCACGGTGTCAGCCAGGCTTGCCCGCGAAGTGCGGTAGCTGTTGACCTTGTGGGCGTGGTCGGCATAGCCGAACGAGATGCCGCAGACGACCCGGCGATCGTCGGGCAGGTCGAAATGCCGGCGGATCAGGCCGGAATGGCGCGCCAGCGCAGCCTGCGGAATCGTGCCGAGCCCGAGTGCCTGCGCGGCCAGCATGAAATTAGAGACGTATGCGCCGCAATCGATCGCTCCGTAGATGCCGAGCGGCTCGTCGGTATGGATGATCGCGACATGCGGCGCGCCGAAGAAGTTGTAGTTCTCCAGCGCCTGTTTTGCGTAGGCGGCCTTGTCGCCGCGGGCGATACCCAGCGTGTTGTAGAGTTGAAAGCCGCTCTCGCGGCGGCGCTCCAGATACACGCCGACATATTCGCGCGGCGGGGTGAAGTCGTAGTCATTGCCGATGCCGCCTGACGCCTCCTCGTAGATCGCCTTGCGGAACCGTTCCTTGGCCTCGCCGCTGGCAATGACGACCTGCCAGGGCTGACTATTGCACCAGGACGCGGTGCGCTGCGCCGTCGTCAGGACATGCGCGATGGTCGCGCGATCGACCTCCTTCGGCAGGAAGGCGCGAACGGAATAGCGCTCATTGAGGAGCTCTTCGAGCACGCCAATGCGGTTCTGGTTCTGACTCACTGCGACATCCATGGACTAACTCTCGTTGTTCGGCGTTCGTAGGGTGGGCAAAGGCGCGCAGCGCCGTGCCCACCAACAGCGCGCCCCCGCGCCGATGCATAAAGTGGGCACGCTTCGCTTTGCCCACCCTACAATCTTCGCGCCGCACCGCGTCCGGGGTACGAGATCATCGCCCCTTGGTCGGAATCTTGTTATACGGCACGTCCTTGTCGACGCGGATGTCACCGGGCAAGCCCAGCACGCGCTCGGCGATGATGTTGCGCAAGATCTCGTCGGTGCCACCGGCAATGCGCATCGAGGGCGAGGACAACAGCATCTGCTGGAACTGGCCGTGAACCGTCTCTTCATCGGCGCCAGTGAGAACGCCGGCCGCACCTTGCAGGTCCATCGCGTAGGCCGCGATGTCCTGCAGCATCACGCCCGACACCAACTTGCCGATGGAGTTTTCCGGGCCCGGACGCTCGCCTTTCGAAAGCGCCGAGATGGCGCGATAGCTGGTATATTTCAGCCCGTTCGATTTCACCGCCCAGCTCGCAAGTTTCGAGCGCACGGCGGGATCGTCGATCGCAAGGCCATCCTCCAGCATCAGGTTTGAGCAAAATTCGAACATCTCGGGCACGCCGGTCGCAAGCCGCGAGCCGATCGACATGCGCTCGTTCATCAGCGTGGTCAGCGACACGTTCCAGCCGTCGCCGACGGCGCCCAAGCGCTGGCTGTCAGGGATCACCACATCGGTGAAATAGACCTCGTTGAACTCCTGCATGCCGTTGGCCTGCTTGATCGGCCGCACCTCGACGCCAGGACTCTTCATGCTGAGGAAGAACATGGTGAGGCCCTTGTGCTTGGGCACGTTGGGATCGGTCCGCGCGATCAGGAGCCCATAGTCCGAATAGTGCGCGCCAGAGGTCCAGATCTTCTGGCCGTTGACGACCCAGTCGTCGCCCTTCTTCTCCGCGCGGGTGCGAAGCCCAGCGACGTCGGAGCCGGCTGACGGCTCGGAGAAGAGCTGGCACCAGATCTCCTCGCCAGAGGCGAGCTTCGGCAGATAACGGCGCTTGGCCTCCTCGCTGCCCCAGGCCATCACGGTCGGGCCGCACATGCCTTCGCCGATCTGGAACGGCTGCGTCAGCTTGCCGTAGACGCCCTCTTCCTGCTGCCAGATCACCCGCTCGATCGGCGTCGCGCCACGGCCGCCATATTCCCTCGGCCAGTGCAGGCAGGCCCAGCCCGCCTCTGACTTCCTCTTCTGCCAGGCCTTGCCGACCTCGACCATGTCGTGTTTCGCAAGCCGGATGCGACCGAGCGAGGATTTCGACAACTCCTCCTCGAACTCCTTCGGTGCGTTGGTGGCGACCCATTTGCGGGCGGTTGCGCGAAACTCGGATTCCTGCGGCGTGTCGTCGAAATTCATTCTCGAACTCTCCTCTCTCGTGCCCCGGACGCGGCGCAGCGCCTAAGCGGTGCGCTGCAGAGCCGGGGCCCATGGCGGCTTCTAGGTCCGGGCTCTACGAAGCAGCACTGCGTGCTGCATCGCGTCCGGGACACGAATTCATCTTCCCTTCGTCGGGATCTTGTTGAACGGCACGTCCTTGTCGACGCGGATGTCGCCGGGCAGGCCCAGCACACGCTCCGCAATGATGTTGCGCATGATCTCGTCCGTGCCGCCCTCGACTCGGGTGCCGGGCGCACGTAGCAGCATGGCCTGGAAGCGGCCTGCGACCTCGGCATCCTCGGGGCTGCTGACGACGCCGGCCGCGCCTTGCAGGTCGAGCGCGTACATCGCGACCTCCTGGATCATCGAGCCTGCCACCAGCTTGCCGATGGAGTTTTCCGGCCCGGGGCGCTCGCCGCGCGACAATGCGGAGATCGCGCGCATGCTGGTGTATTTCAAGCCGCTCGCCTTCACCGCGTAGTTTGCAAGCTTCGAGCGCACGCTGCGGTCTTCGATCGCAGGACCGTTATCGAGCACCAGGCTCGCGCAATAGTCGAACAGCTCCGGAAAACCGGTGGCAACGCCCGCGCCGATCGACATCCGTTCGTTCATCAGCGTGGTCAGCGAGACGTTCCAGCCGTCATTGACCTCCCCGAGACGCTGGTGATCGGGAATGCGGACGTTGGTGAAATAGACTTCGTTGAAATCGGAATTCCCGTTGGCCTGCTTGATCGGCCGCACCTCGACGCCGGGGCTCTTCATGTCCAGGAAGAACATGGTGAGGCCCTTGTGCTTGGGCACGTTGGGATCGGTGCGGGTGAGCAGGATGCCGTAGTCGGAATAATGCGCACCTGAGGTCCAGATCTTCTGACCGTTGATCACCCACTCGTCGCCGCCCTTCTCGGCGCGAGTCCGCAGGCCCGCAACGTCGGAGCCGCCCGCCGGCTCGGAGAACAGCTGGCACCAGATCTTCTCGCCGGAGGCCAGCGGCGGCAGATAGTTGCGCTTATGCTCCTCGCGCGCAAACGCCATCATGGTCGGCCCGCACATGCCGTGGCCGATGATGAACATCGCCGAGAGCTTGCCGAACACGCCCTCCTCCTGCTGCCAGATCACGCGCTCGATCGGCGAGGCGCCGCGGCCGCCATAATCCTTCGGCCAATGCAGGCAGGCCCAGCCCGCATCAGCTTTCTTCTTCTGCCAGGCTTTTGCGACCTCCAGGATGTCAGCGTTGCTGAGCTGCGTGCGGCCGAGCGAGGATTTACGCAGCTCGTCCTCATACTGCTTCGGGGCATTCGCGGCGATCCAGGCGCGTGCGGTGGCGCGGAACGCGGCTTCCTGCGGGGTGTCGTCGAAGTTCATGACGCTTCTCTTGTCCTTCGTAGGGTGGGTTAGCCCTGCGGCTGCGCGAAGCGCAGTCCGCTAGGCGTAACCCACCTCTTTGGTTTCCGCGGGAACAGAAGTGGCGGGTTACGCTTCGCTAACCCACCCTACGAATCCCTCGCTTACGCCGCGTTCTTCCTGCGCATGCGGTCGATGAGCTGATCTTCCCAATACGACAGGCTGCCGAGCCCAAGTGCGAGCGCATTGGCGCGGCGGTAGTACATGTGGCAGTCGAACTCCCAGGTGAAGCCCATGCCGCCATGGACCTGGATGTTGTTCTTGGCGCAGTGCTGGAACGCCTGCGTCGCGCTGATGCGCGCGGCGGCAGCGGCCTCTGGCAACTCCGCGGCATCGGTCGAGAGCGCCCAGGCGCCGTAATAGCTGTTGGAGCGCGCCAGCGTGGCCGAGACATACATGTCCGCGAGCATGTGCTTGATAGCCTGGAATGAGCCGATCGGACGGCCGAACGCGATGCGGTCGAGCGCGTAGTCGCGCCCCATCTCCAGTGCGCGATCGGCACCGCCAACCTGCTCGAAGGCTGTGAGCACCGCGGCGCGGTCAAGCACCTGAGCCAGGATGCTCCAGCCTTCTCCGGCCGCGCCCAGCGGTTCAGCCTTGCAGTTCTTGAAGGTGAGCTCGGCCTGCCCGCGCGTGGGATCGAGATTGGTGAGGCTCTTGGCCTCCACGCCGCCGGCTTTGAGATCGACGAGGAACAACGAGATATCGCTATCACGGCCGCTCGATCCCGTGCGTGCGGCGACAACGGCGAAGTTGGCGACCGCACCATCGGGAACCGGCTTCTTGACGCCGTTGAGGGTGCCTCCGGAGGCGCTGAGTTTAACATTGGCCGGCGACGGATTGCCCTTGCCCTCGAACAGCGCCAACGTGCCGATCGCCTCGCCCGAAGCGATCGCCGGCAGCCATTTTGTCTTCTGCGCGTCACTGCCCGCGATCAGCAGCGCCTCGGCGGCGAGGTAGACGGTGGAAGAGAACGGCACCGGCGCATTCGCGCGCCCCATCTCCTCGGCGATCACGCAAAGCTCGAGATGGCCGGCGCCCGCGCCGCCGAATTTTTCGGGGATCGCGACGCCGAGGAAGCCCATTTCGGCGAGGCCTTTCCACAGGTCCTTGTCGTAAGGCGCCTTGCCATCGAGCACGACCCGCACCGCCTTGGGCGAGCATTTTTCGCTGAGGAATTTGCGCGCCTGGTCGCGGAGCTGTTTCTGGTCGTCGGAGAAATCGAAGTTCATGGCGGCTTACCTTTTTTCGTTGTCATTTATTTTTGTGCCGTCAGTCCGGGATGGGCCGGAATGACGAGGTGAGAGAGCCGAGTCTTCATCGCAGCACGATCACGCCTTCATCCGGCTTCTCGGCATACAGCCGCTCCACCAGTGCGGCGCGTCGCTCGAGGCCAGCGCGCTGGTTGATGTAGCCCTTGTCTGTCAGTTCGTTGCCGTCGATCGAGGGCGGCTCGACCATCAGCATGGCGCGCGCGATCATGCGGCTGCTCGCGCCTTCGCATTCCCTGTTGTGTGCCTCCAGCCCGCGCCTGAAGCAGGCGATCACCTCGGGGTGCTTCACGGCATCCTCAAAGCTCAGCTCGGAATTGCCGACGAGTTGGCGACAGGCATGCAGGTTCGGCCAGGCAAGCAGGCCAATGGAGCAACGATCCTGTCCGGCGACCAGCGCATCATGCACGACCGGCGTCGCGGCGGCGATCGCATCGGTGCGGAGCGAGCCGACATGCACGAAGGTGCCAGTCGTGAGCTTGAAATCCTCGACCACTCGGCCGGCAAAGATGATGCCCTGCACGGGATCCTCATCGTCGACGAAGATGCCGGCATCGCCGATGCAGTAAAAACCTTCCTCGTCGAACATCTTCCTGGTCAGCTCGGCCTGGCCGAAATAGCCGGGCGTGACGTTGACACCGCGCAGGCGCAATTCGTATTTCGAGCCGCACGGCACCATCTTCAATTCGACGCCGGGGAACGGCAGGCCAATCAGGCCGACACGCTCGGTGTCCCAATAGGTGCCGGTCGAGGTCGGTGCGGTCTCGGTCGAACCCCAGCCGGTGTAGAACACGATGCGTTCGCCGGTGGTTTTCACCGCCAGCGCCTGCATGCGGTCGTAGAGGTCGTCCGGGAGCCGCGCCCCGCCATAGGCCATGATCGAGAGGTTCTTGAAGAACGAGCGACAAAGCGCGTCGTCCTTCTCCATCGCCGCGGCAAGCGCCGCATAGCCGGCCGGAACGTTGGCGTAATAGGTCGGCGAGATCTCGCACAGATTGCGCAGCGTTTCCTCGAACTGGCCCGGCATCGGCCGTCCGTCGTCGATATAGAGCGTGCCGCCATCGACCAGGATCGGATGGAACGCGGCATTGCCGCCCATGGTGTGATTCCAGGGCATCCAGTCGAGCATGGTTGGCAGCGGGCCTCCGGGCGTGCGCGGACGGACCTGCATCATCATCGCCGCGTTCGCGCACATCATCGCTTGCGTGTTGATGACCGCCTTGGGCATGCCGGTCGAGCCGGAGGTGAACAGGAGCTTACCGACAGTCTGTGGCGCAATCTTCGCGATCGACGCGTCGACATCGTGCGTCACTGGCGTTGCCGCGAACTCAGCGAAACTGACGCTCTTGATGCCCTCGCAGGCGCGAGCGACGTGAACAACAGTGACACCGGTGAGGTCGATCGCCCTGAGCGCCTTCTCGAAAGTCGGACCATCCTGCACCATCACGACGGCCGGCCTGATCAGGTCGAAGAGATACTTCAGCTTGACGTGATCGTGGCTCATCAAGGAGTAGGCCGGCGACACCGGCGCCGCGGGAGAGCGCGCCTGCATCGCAGCCTGCGTCATCAGCGCGTGCTCGATCGAATTGCCGGAGAGAATCGCAACCGGCCGTCCGTCGAGACCGAGATTGAGCAAGCCTTGCGTCAGCGCATCCACCGTCCGCTTGGCTTCACCGTAGGACACCTTGCGCCACGCGCGATCCGGGCCGCCACGCTGCGCGAGCCAGATGCGCTCGGGCGCTTGCCTCGCCCATTTCGCCAGCGAGGCGGGAATGTGCGTTTCGTAAGACTGCAGCGGAATGCGCGACTTCAGCACCACCGTGCCATCTGCGCGCCGCTCGACGTCGATGTCGCGCGGCAGCCATTCGATCTTGCGAAAGGCAGGCTTCGCCATCACCGTCGCCACGCTCCCACTCATTTTGCGTCTCCCGGAATTAACGTCCTTTGCGGATCATTCTCGTTCAGCGCTTGATATAGACAGGCTTTCGCTTGTCGAGGAAGTGAACTTCCTGCATCGACGGCATGAGTGCCGATTGCTGTATACTCTCCCCTTGCGAGAGAGGGCAGGTATGTCCCTGGCCAGGAATTCGCTTGGGTGAGGGGCCTGTCTCCGCGGACAGAACCCCTCATCCGGCGTCATAGCCGATGCGAAGCATCGGCGTTCTTTTAGGGACAGCGGCGGAGCATCGCTTACCGCGGCGCCATGCGGATGGCGCCGTCGAGGCGGATGGTCTCGCCGTTGAGCATCGCATTCTCGACGATATGCACGGCGAGCGCGCCGTATTCGGCGGCGTCCCCAAGACGCGAGGGATGCGGGACCTGGGCGCCCAGACTCTTGCGCGCCTCTTCGTTCAGACCCATCAGCAGCGGCGTGAAGAACAGGCCGGGCGCGATGGTGTTGACGCGGATCTTCTGGCTGGCGAGATCGCGCGCTGCCGGCAACGTCAGGCCGACGACGCCGCCTTTTGAGGCCGAATAAGCGATCTGACCGATCTGGCCCTCATAGGCCGCGACCGACGCGGTGTTGATGATGACGCCGCGCTCCTCACCGATCGGCTCTGCCGTGACGAGGCGCTCTGCAAACAGGCGCAGGCAGTTGAAGGTGCCGATCAGGTTGACATTGATGATGCGCGCGAACTTTTCCAGCGGATAGATGCCGTCACGGCCGACGATGCGCTGCGAGCCGCCGACGCCGGCGCAGTTCATCAGCACGCGAGCGACCCCATGTGCTGCTTCCGCCCTTGCGATCGCGGCCTTGATCTGCTCCTCGCTGGTGACGTCAGCATGAAGCGCGACGCCCTTCACCTCGGCCGCGACCTTCTCGGCGTTCTCCTTGCTCTGGTCGATCACGCCGATCTTGGCGCCCTTGGCCGCCATGGCGCGGGCGGTCGCGGCGCCTAAGCCCGAACCACCGCCGGTGATGAGAACGGCTACGTCATTCAACTGCATTGCTGGTACCTCTCCTTGGGCGTTTCTTCTCTGGACTTGAACGTCTCTGGATTTGAATGTTTTGGGCCGATTATCCGGCCGCGGCAGCTTCCTCGGCTTGCGCGAGGATGCCGCCGCAGATCAGCGTTTCCATGTGCTTGATATATTGCCGGCAGACTTCGTCGGTGACCGGGCCGACGCCGGTCGCGCGAGACATCGCGTGCCGGCCGAAGAACAGGTGATCGCAGGCGCCGATCAGGCTGGTGTAGAACAGCACGGGATCGGTGATACGAAACTCGCCGCGGCTGACGCCCTCGGCAAGCAGGCGGCGATGGAAATCGAGCAGCGGCGCGACGAAGAACTTTGAGACCTCGTCGGCGGACTCCGCCGTGCTCTCATGCAAGAGATAGTGGATCAGCCGGTTCATGTAGGGGAACCGGTGATAGGCGCGGATGATGCCGCCGATATGCAGCTTGAGCTTTGCGGTCGGCGTGATCGGCTGCACCAGAAGATATTCGAGGTTTGACAGCTCGGTCGCGGCATCGCGCGCGAGCAGCGCCAGCAAGAGGCCGTCCTTATTGCCGAAGTGATATTTGACCAGCGCCGCGTTGGCGCCCGACTTCTGCGCGATGTCGCTGAGCGAAATTTCGATCGAGGAGCGTTCGATCATCAGCTCGCTCGCGGCCACCAGCAGTTTCTCTGCCGTGGAATTTTTGCCGCTCGGAAGCCTGTTCGGTACGCTGGTAGTCACGGAGATCCCTGTCTCGTCGCACGAAGGGCCGCAGATAAGCGCAAGCGGCGCCTCCCCACAAGAGTTAATTGATCGATTGACTAAATCATCATCGACCCCTTTAATCCGCCCCCGACAACAAACCATTCAGAAGAATTCAGGGAGAAACCGACATGGCCGAGGCTTACATCGTCGCCGCTGCGCGGACCGCCGGCGGGCGCAAGGGGGGCCGCCTCGCCGGCTGGCATCCGGCCGATCTCGCCGCAAAAGTGCTGGATGAGCTGGTCGATCGCGCCAAGGTCGACCCGGCCCAGGTCGAGGACGTGATCATGGGCTGCGTGATGCAGGTCGGGGAGCAGTCCAACAACGTCGCGCGCAACGCGATCATGGCCTCGAAACTGCCGGAGAGCGTGCCGGGCACCTCGATCGACCGGCAGTGCGGCTCCTCGCAGCAGGCGCTACATTTTGCGGCCCAGGCCGTGATGTCCGGCGCAATGGACGTCGTAATTGCGGCCGGCGTGGAATCGATGACCCGCGTGCCGATGGGCCTGTCCTCGCAGCTCGCGGCCAAGAACGGCTTTGGCCACTACAAGAGCCCGGGCATCGAGCAGCGCTATCCGAACATCGTGTTCAGCCAGTTCACCGGCGCGGAGATGATGGCCGAGAAGTACGCCCTCTCCAAGGATGAGCTCGACGAGTATTCCTACAACAGCCATCAGCGAGCGATTGCGGCGACGCAAGGAGGCCATTTCAAGGACGAGATCGTGCCGCTCGAGATCACCCGCGCCGACGGCTCGACGGACACCCACCATATCGACGAAGGCATCCGCTTCGACGCCAGCCTCGATGGCATCAAGAGCGTCAAGCTGATCGCCGAGAACGGCAAGCTGTCGGCGGCGAGCGCCAGCCAGATCTGCGACGGCGCGTCCGGCGTCATGGTCGTGAACGAGCGAGGCCTCAAGTCGCTCGGCGTCAAGCCGCTCGCGCGCGTGCATCACATGACCATGATGGGCGGCGATCCCGTCATCATGCTCGAGGCGCCGCTGCACGCGACCAAGCGCGCGCTGGAGAAGGCCGGCATGGCAATTGGCGACATCGACCTGTTCGAGGTCAACGAAGCCTTTGCCTCGGTACCGACGGCGTGGCTGAAGACAACCGGCGCCGATCCGGGCCGCCTCAATGTCAATGGCGGCGCGATCGCACTCGGCCATCCCCTCGGCGGCTCCGGCACCAAGCTGATGACGACGCTGGTCCATGCGCTGAAGCAGCGCGGCAAGCGCTACGGCCTCCAGACCATGTGCGAAGGCGGCGGCATGGCGAACGTGACGATCGTGGAGCGATTGTAAGCCGCGGCCACACAAACGGTGTCGTCCCGGCGAAAGCCGGGACCCACACCGCGCAATCTATCGATCTTGGTTGGTCGCAGTACCGAATGACGATCCTCCGCCAAACTACGCCCTGTGGCTATGGATCCCGGCCCCCGTGCGCAATTGCGCACTAGGCCGGGATGACTACGTAATTTGCTGCGAGATCTCGATGACCCACCCCTCCGTCTACGCCCGCACCACGCCGAACAAGATCGCCTACCAGATGGCCGGAACCGGCAAGGCGATCACCTATCGCGAGCTCGACGAGCTCTCGAACCAGGGCGCGCAGCTGTTTCGCTCGCTGGGACTGAAGGCCGGCGATCACGTCGCGCTGTTGATGGAGAACCGCCTCGCCTTCATGGAGATTTGCTGGGCCGCGCAGCGCAGCGGTCTCTATTACACCGCGATCAGCCGCTATCTGAAACAGGACGAGATCGACTACATCATCGGCGATTGCGGCGCCAAGGTCGTCGTCACCACGCCGAAATGCGCCGACCAGATCAAGGGGTTGATCAAGGGCGCACCGGGCGAGCCGATCTTCTACATGATGGACGAGCCGCTGGCCGGCTTCCGCTCCTACGACAAGGAAGCCGCGGCGCAGCCGGTGACGCCGATCGCGGACGAGGTCGCCGGCTATGACATGCTGTATTCGTCGGGCACGACGGGCCGCCCCAAGGGCATCAAGAAGGTCTTTGAGGGCAACCGCATCGATGCGCCGAACGCCTTCCTGCGCGTGCTCTGCGCCGACATGTGCGGCATGAATGCCGGGACCACTTACCTGTCGCCAGCACCGCTCTATCACGCAGCTCCGCTGCGCTTCAACATGATGGCGATCGTGCTCGGCGGCACCTCCATCATCATGGAGCATTTCGACGCCGAGGAGTTCTTGAAGCTGGTCCAGAAATACAAGGTGACACAGTCGCAGCTCGTGCCGACCATGTTCGTGCGCATGCTGAAGCTGCCGGACGAAACCCGCGCGAAATACAACGTCTCCACGCTCAAGGGTGCGATCCACGCCGCCGCTCCCTGTCCGGTCGACGTCAAGGCAAAGATGATCGAATGGTGGGGGCCCATCCTGATCGAGTACTACGCAGGCTCGGAAGGCAACGGCGTCACCGTCTGCAACTCCACGCAATGGCTGGAGCATCGCGGCAGCGTGGGCCGCGCGGTGGTGGGCAAGATCAGGATTTTGGACGAGAACGACGAGGAGCAGCCCGTGGGCGAGATCGGCACGGTCTATTTCGCCGACGCGCCAGCCTTCACCTATCACAACGATCCCGAGAAGACGAAGAGGGCCTATAACGCCAAGGGCTGGTCGACGCTCGGCGACGTCGGTTATCTCGACGAGGACGGCTTCCTCTATCTTACCGATCGCAAGTCCTACATGATCATCTCGGGCGGGGTGAACATCTACCCGCAGGAAACCGAGGACGTGCTGATCAGCCATTCCGAGGTCTCCGACGTCGCCGTGTTCGGCGTGCCAAACGAGGAGATGGGCGAAGAGGTGAAGGCGGTGGTGCAGCCGCACGACATGAGCCGCGCGGGCAAGGAACTCGAAGCCGACCTGATCGCCTATTGCAAGACCCGCCTTTCCGCCCTCAAATGCCCGCGCTCAATCGATTTCGAAGCCGAGCTGCCGCGCACGCCGACCGGCAAGCTGGTCAAGCGCCATTTGCGCGACAGGTATTGGCCGAAGACCGCGGTGAAGATCTAGCAACAACACGGATGTCGCAGGGTAGGCAAAGGCGCGCTCTTCGGCGCCGTGCCCACCGTCTCACCGCATGCGCGATGAAAGTGGTGGGCACGCTTCGCTTTGCCCACAGGTTCGTGCAATGATCTAAAGCCATGACCGATCTCCCCGACATCCCCCTGCCCGCCGGCATCCGCTCGCGCTATGTCGATGGCATCAACGGCCTCTGCATGCACGTGCTCGAAGCCGGCTTCGAGACGCAGGGGCGGCCCTGCGTTTTGCTGCTGCATGGCTTTCCGGAGCTCGCCTTCTCCTGGCGCAAGGTGATGCCGGCGCTCGCCAGTGCCGGCTATCACGTGATCGCGCCGGACCAGCGCGGCTACGGGCGTACCACTGGATGGCAGGCGGATTACGACGGCGATCTCGCGCCCTTCCGGCTCTTCAATCTGGTGCGCGACGCGCTCGGGCTGGTGTCGGCGTTCGGCTATCGGCAGGTCGATGTGGTCGGGCATGATTTCGGCAGCCCGGTTGCGTCCTGGTGCGCGCTGCTGCGGCCGGACGTGTTCCGTTCGGCGGTGATGATGAGCGCGCCGTTCGGCGGGCCGCCGTCCTTGCCGTTCAACACAGCCGACAAGCCGGCCGCGGCGCCGCACGCCGATCCCGTGCATCGCGAGCTCGCCGCGCTGCCGCGGCCGCGCAAGCACTACCAGTGGTACTATTCGACACGCGAAGCGAATACCGACATGCAGCACGCGCCACAGGGCGTGCACGATTTCCTGCGCGCCTACTATCATCACAAGAGCGCGGACTGGACGGACAACAAGCCTTATCCGCTGAAGTCCTGGTCCGCAGGCGAGCTCGCAAAGCTGCCGACCTACTACCTGATGGATCTCGGTGAGACCATGTCGCAGACAGTCGCGAAGGAAATGCCCTCGCCTGCCGAGATCGCCGCCAACCAGTGGCTGCCGGATCAGGAGCTAGCCTATTACAGTGCCGAATATGGTCGCACCGGATTCCAGGGCGGGCTGCAATGGTACCGCTGCGGCACGTCGGGTGCTTTCAACAACGAATTGCAACTGTTCGTGGACCGCACCATCGAGGTGCCCTCCTGCTTCATCTCCGGCAAGCAGGATTGGGGCACGTATCAGCGTCCCGGCGTGTTCGAGGCGATGCAGGCCCGCGCCTGCACGAACATGCTCGGTTGCCATCTCGTCGACGGCGCAGGTCATTGGGTGCAGCAGGAGCAGCCCGCCGAGGTGAGCCGGCTGTTGATCGAGTTCCTCGCCAAGACTCGCTGACGCAAAGACTCGCTGACGCCAAGACTTGCTGACGCCAAGACTTGCTGACACCAAGGCTCGCTGACGCCAAAACTCACTGAGACAAAGTTCACGCGGCATGATTTGACCCCGGCGCGGGCGCGCCGTATAACGATTTAGAATCATTCTAAATCTCTTGGGGCGCGTCGTGAAGAGCTTTGCCGATCTGACCGAGCGCGAGGTGCTCGCGGTCGCGATTTCCTCCGAAGAGGAAGACAGCCGCATCTACATGACCTTCGCCGAGGACCTGAAGGAGCGCTATCCGGATTCGGCCAGGATCTTCGAGCAGATGGCCGAGGAGGAACGCGGCCATCGCCACCGCTTGCTCCAGCTCTACGAAGAACGCTTCGGCCCGCATCTGCCACCGATCCGCCGCGAGGACGTCCGGGGCTTTCTGCGCCGCCGCCCGATCTGGCTGACCAAGAACCTGCCGCTCGACACGATCCGGAAAGAGGTCGAGACCATGGAGCTCGAGGCCGAGCGGTTTTACGCACGCGCCGCCGAGCAGGCCGAGGATGTAGGCGTCCGCCGCCTCCTCGGCGATCTCGCCGAGGAGGAGAAGCATCACGAGAACACTGCCGCCAAGCTGACGGACGAGATCCTCAAGCCCGACGTGCGCGCGGAGGAAGACCGCACGCGCCGCCGCATGTTCGTGCTGCAATATGTGCAGCCGGGCCTCGCCGGTCTGATGGACGGCTCGGTCTCGACGCTGGCGCCGCTGTTCGCCGCCGCCTTCGCCACGCACCAGAACTGGCAGACGTTTCTGGTTGGGCTCGCCGCTTCGATCGGCGCCGGCATCAGCATGGGCTTTGCCGAAGCGCTTTCCGACGACGGCTCTCTCACCGGCCGCGGCTCGCCCTGGCTACGCGGCATCACCTGCGGCTTGATGACGACGCTCGGCGGACTTGGCCACACCATGCCTTATCTCGTCCCGGACTCCTGGCCCAATGCGTTCTGGATCGCCACCGCGATCGCTTGCGTCGTCGTATTTTTCGAATTATGGGCGATCGCCTTCATCCGCGCGCGCTACATGGACACGCCGTTCCTCCAGGCGGTGTTCCAGATCGTGCTCGGCGGCGCCATCGTGCTCGGGGTCGGGATATTGATCGGCGCAGCATAGGTTTTGCCGCGTTCCTGCGTCCCGCCGCAATCACCTCAAATGGCGGCGTTGAAGCTCGCCGAACTGATCGAGTGGGATTTCGCCGGCTTCACACCACCGCCCAGGTTTGATGATTAGCGTAATCATCATGATCGTGATGCTTCGGTCGAGACCGAAACATCATTGCGATCAGGCATGCTCTTGTCCGTAATCAACCGAGTCTCGCTGACGACTTCGAGACTGTGGGTCGCACCTCGCGCGCCCCAGAGTGACCAGAAGGGAAGAAATGTGATGAACAGAGACCTCGAAGAACTGACCGTGCTCAACCGCGACTACGTCGCCTCCGTCCAGAATTGCGACGTCAAGCGCTTCGACGAGATCCTCGCGCAGGACTTCTATTGCTCCAATCCCGACAAGACGCTGGTCGATCGCGCCGGCTTTTTGAAGCAAACGGCACAGCCGATCGCGATCCGCAATCTCAGGGAACACGACGTCAAGATCCGCATCATGGGCGATTTCGCCATTATTCACGGCGCGACCAGCTATACGACTGCGGACGGCCAGCAGGCTTCGGGCCGCTATACAGATTGCTGGGCGAGGCAGAACGGGAAGTGGCTCGCGGTGTCGGCGCACGTGTCGCGGTGAGGCGCGTGAACGGTGAGGCGAGCACATCGCCCACACAAATCTCCGCTGTCATGCCCCGCGAAGGCGGGGCATCCAGTACGCGGTAGCCTCTCCGTATTCGTCGTCGCCTCTGGAATACTGGATCGCCCGCCCCGGGGCGCAATTGCGCACAAGGCGGGCGATGACACCTGACTGAGGAGCGACGCTTGAGATTGTTGCCTAGCTATCGAACATGATCACGCTGCGCAGCGTCTTGCCGGCTTTCATGTTGGCGAAGCCTTCGTTGATCTCGGAAAGCTTCAGCTTGGCCGAGATCCAGTCCTCCAGGTGCAAGCGGCCACGCAGGTAGAACTCGACCAGCCGCGGCATGTCGACGCGAAAATGGTTCGAGCCCATCGACGAGCCCTGGATCTTGCGTTCGCGCAGGAAGTCGAAGCCGTGCAGCTCGATCTTCTGCCCGAACGGGATCATGCCGACGATCGTCGCCGTGCCGCCGGCGGCGAGCATGCCGAACGCCTGCTCGGCGGTCTCCTTGCGACCGAGAACCTCGAAGGAATGGTGCACGCCGCCATTGGTG
This sequence comes from Bradyrhizobium sp. UFLA05-112, assembly GCF_053572325.1. Lineage (NCBI taxonomy): Bacteria > Pseudomonadati > Pseudomonadota > Alphaproteobacteria > Hyphomicrobiales > Nitrobacteraceae > Bradyrhizobium > Bradyrhizobium sp. UFLA05-112. The sequence continues at coordinate 106,284 of NZ_JBANBK010000019.1, forward strand.
AGGTCGCGCACCTGCTTCACCACGTCGCCATCGGCGGGATTGATGATGTCGGTGGCGCCGAGCTTGGTCGCGAGCTGGAGTTTTGCCGGGTTTGTATCGATCGCGATGATGCGGCCGGCACCCGCGATCTCAGCGCCGTTGATCGCGGCCATGCCGACGCCGCCGCAACCGATCACCGCAACGGTCTCGCCAGCCTGGATTTTTGCGGTGTTTACCACCGCGCCATAGCCAGTGATGACCCCACAGCCGATCAACGCAGCGAGCTCGAGCGGCATGTCCTTGCGGATTTTGACGATGGCGTTCTCGTGCACCAGCATCTGCTCGGCGAAGGACGACAGGTTGAGAAACTGATGCAGCTTCTCCGGCTTCGACCACTGCATCCGATCGGAGACGCCCGGCAGCATCTTCACCGTCGTGTCGGTGCAGAGCACCGTGCGGCCCGTCGTGCAGTTGTCGCAGGTGCCGCAGAACACGGACAGGCAGGTCACGACGTGATCGCCCGGCTTCACGTAGGTCACGTCGGAGCCGACCTGCTCGACGACACCAGCCGATTCATGACCGAGCACTGCGGGCAGCGGATGCGGATAGAGCCCTTCCATGAAGTGCAGGTCGGAGTGGCAGAGGCCGGCAACCGCGGTGCGGATCAAAACCTCGCGCGGGCCCGGCTTCGGCAGGCTGACGTCCTCGATGACGAGCGGCTTGTTGACTTCATAGAGGACGGCAGCCTTCATTTGTTTGTTTCCTCGTTATTATCGTTTTCGTTGGCGCCCAGCTCGCCCATAGGGAGAGGTGAACGACGCCCTCGGCCGCAGCCTACGCTGCCAGAATCAGTTCGCCAACCTCGGGCATTGCGGCCGCACGCTCGCCCAGCAGCAGCGACACGATGGCTTGCTGGGTTGGATTTTCCGTGAGCCGGAACGGATCGCTTGGCGATACCCGATGATCGATCACGAGCCGCGACAACAGGAGCCGTCGCGCATCGCCCCGCCTCTCGTGGATGCGATGTGATTCCCATGCCAGCGCCACGGCGCTTGCGACATGATAGAGCAGGCTGGTGGCGCGCCGCGCATCGGCTTCGTTGTCGGCGCTATCAGCGACCTCACGCGCGAAGCCGACGGCACGATCGGTAAGCCCGCGCAAGCGATCGCGCCAGGCCTGCGGCACGGACGCGCTGTCGTCGAGCCGGGCGTGCAGATCGGCGGCGAGTGCGGCTTCTGCACCATGGCGGCCGACCGCACGCGTCAAGGCGTCGATCGCCACGATGTTGCCGGTGCCTTCCCAGATCGACCCGAGATGAGCATCGCGGAGCAGCCGTGAAGTGGCGAACTCCTCGATATAGCCGATGCCGCCGCGCATCTCGAGCGCATCGCCGCAGACCTTTCGCGCATCACGCGCGGCACGAAACTTCAGCGTCGGTGTGAGGATGCGCAGCAGCGCTGCGGCATCCTGGCTGCCGGCCTCGGCGCGGTCGAGCGCGTCGGCGGTCAGAAAGCTCATCGACAGGGCCTGCTCGACCGGCAGCATGATCTTCATCATCTGCCGCCGTCCGAGGGGGAGGTCGACGATGCGCTTGCCGAACACCACGCGATTGGTCGCGACCGTCATCGCGTCGTGGTAGGCGCGGCGCATCAGCGCCGTCGACTTCACGCCGTTCGAGAGCCGCGAGGAGTTGACCATCTCGGCCATCTGCACGAAGCCGCGGTCGAGCTTGCCGACCGCATAGGCGATTGCGCCTTCGAGCTTGATCTCTCCCGAGGCCATCGAACGGGTGCCGAGCTTGTCCTTCAGCCGCACGATCCGGTAGTTGTTTTGCGAACCGTCGTCGAGGAAGCGTGGCATCAGGAACAGGCCTACGCCGCGCGTGCCGGGACCGGCGCCCTCGGGACGCGCCAGCAGCATCACGACTTTGGCGTCGGCATTCGAGCAGAACCATTTTTCGCCGTAGAGACGCCAACGATCGCCCTCCTGCACCGCGCGCGTTGTCAGCGTGCCGACGTCGGAACCGCCCTCCTTTTCGGTCATGAATTGGCCGCCCTGGGTCAGCTTGCTCATGTCGGTCTGGGTCAGGCCGTCCAGATATTTCGCCTTCAGCGCCTCGCTGCCGAAATTCGCGAGCAGTTTTGCACACCCGTCGGTGACGTTGATCGGGCAGCCCATGCCGAATTCGGTCTGGTTGAACAGGAAGGTAAAGGCGTGCTTTGCCGCGACGGGATACTTGTCCGGCCAGCCCATGACACCCTTGCGAATCGACAGCGCATGAATGCCGAACTCGCCAAACGCCGCCTTCTCCAGCTCGCGATAGGCCGGATGATATTCGATCCACTGCACGTCGCGGCCGAACTTGTCGCGCTGGTGCAGCACCGGCGCATGCCGGTCGGCGAGCCGTGCGCATTCGTCGAGAGTGCCCCCGGCGAGCTCGCCGAGACGATCGAGATGCGGCTCGATGTGACGGAATAGCGGATCGGGCAGATGGATGCGCAACAGGTCCGTCAATGCCGGATCGGCGCGGTAGAAATTCATCCCGGTGGTGTCGGGCGCAAGCAGGCCCGGCTGCTCGACCGCAACGCCTTTCTGCTGCGACGTGCCCGGCTTGTGCATGATCGACCTCTTTCGTTTCCGTCCCGCGGGATTTGTCCGCCGTTTTGGTGCTTGCTGCTTTGGATGATGTCGATCATGCTCCAGGCGAGAACGCGGATAAAGCCGCAAATCGTCAGGGAGGCATGAGCGTGGCGATGGCTGAGACCGCTCTGCGGAATTGTGATCAGCCGCTTTCGCGGACGCGGCTGGCTCTTCGGGCCAAGCATGCATAGATCCGTTGTTCCTGCTCCCAAAAGGATCGCATCATGGAACATCCCAAATACAACATCGCGCTCATCGTCGGCGCCGGCGAAGGCTTGAGCGCCTCGCTGACACGGCTGTTGTCCGCCCAGGGTCTGCGCGTAGCGCTCGCCGCGCGAAAGATCGAAAAACTCGGCGCACTCTGCGGCGAGACTGGCGCGAAGGCCTTTGCCTGCGACGCGACCAAGCCGGAGGAGGTCGAGCGCCTGTTCGGCCTTGTCGAGCGCGAGATCGGCACGCCAGATGTCGTGATCTACAATGCAAGCGGCCGGACGCGTGGACCGTTTGTCGAGCTCGTCGCAGCGGATGTCGCGCAATCGATCGCAGTGAGCGCCTTCGGCGGTTTCCTTGTGGCGCAGGAGGCAACCAAGCGCATGCTGCCCAACAAGCACGGCGCGATCCTGTTCACGGGCGCATCGGCGAGCGTGAAGGGCTATGCGCAGTCGGCGCCATTCGCGATGGGCAAGTTCGCGCTGCGCGGGCTTGCGCAAAGCATGGCGCGCGAGCTCGCGCCGCAGGGCATCCATATCGCGCATTTCGTCATTGACGGCGGCATCCGCAGCGCAGCGCGCACGGAGGCGCCGGACAGACCGGATTCGATGCTCGATCCCGATGCAATCGCGCAGAGCTATTGGAACGTCCTGCAACAGCCGCGCAGCGCCTGGGCCTGGGAAATGGAGCTGCGGCCCTGGGTGGAGAAGTTTTGAGGCGTACTGCCGTAGGGTGGGCAAACGCGCGCAGCGCCGTGCCCACCTCTCATGATCAACACGGGATGCAGAAGTGGTGGGCACGCTGCACTTTGCCCACTCTACCGGAGCAGTGAAGCATGACCACCGAAACCACCATCGACACCGGCACCGACGAACTCCTCTGCGTCATTCGCGACCGCGTCGCGGTGATCACGCTGAACCGTCCCGACGCGCGCAATTCGCTGTCGGACACGCTGACGCCGGCGCTGCGCGCGATGATCCGAACCTGTGGCGAGGATCAAAATGTCGGCGCGCTGCTGATCACGGGCGCCGGACAAGCCTTCTCCGCCGGCGGCAACGTCAAGGGCATGGGCGCGCATCGCGACAAGGCCAAGCTCGAAATGTCCTTCGAGGACCGGGTTGCCGATTTGCAGGAGCGGCAGCGGCTCCTCACCGGTGTGCTGGTCTCGGTGCGCAAGCCGACCATTGCGGCGCTGCCCGGCCCCGCGGTCGGCGCGGGGCTCGCAATCGCCATGGCCTGTGACATCCGCATCGCCGCACAATCGGCTTTTGTGGCCACCGGCTATGCCCGCGTTGCACTCAGCGGCGACTACGGCATCGCCTGGCTGCTCACGCGTCTGGTCGGCACGGCGCGGGCGCGCGAATTGATGTTCACGGGCGGCAAGGTCGATGCCGACAGGTGCGAGGCGATCGGCCTCGTCAATCGCGTCGTGCCGGACGACAGATTGCAGGACGAGGCCTTCGCGCTGGCCAAGTCGCTGGCCGAGGGCCCGCGGCTCGCGCTGCGGTACATGAAGGACAATCTGGACGAGGCCCTGCTGTTCGATTTCGAGACCGCCCGCGACCACGAGGCTGGGCGGCTGATTCGCCTGGCCACGACGGCCGATCACAAGGAGGCGGTGCAGGCCTTCATCGAGAAGCGCAAGCCGGTGTTCACGGGGAAGTAACGCGCTCCGCCGTTCATTCGGGCTACGCGGCAGGCGCCCGTGCGAAATCGACAAAGGCCCGCAGTGCTGCCGGCAATTGCCGGCGGCTCGGATAGTACAGGAAGAAACCCGGATAGGCCGGGCACCAATCGGCGAGCACGCGAACCAGTTTGCGCCTCGCCAGCAACTCTTCGACCTGGCCTTCGAACACATAGGCGAGACCGAGCCCGTCGAGTGCCGCATCGACCATCAGATCCTGGTCGTTCAGCGTCAGCGGTCCTGTGACATCAATATCGACCTCGATGCCGCCGCGCTCGAACTCCCAATGATAGAGCGCACCGCTGGTGAAGCGGTAGCGAATGCAGGGCAGTGCTTTCAGGTCATGCGGCGCGACAGGCGCTTTGTACGCCTTGAAGAAAGCAGGCGAGCCGATCACCGCAAAGCGATGCCGCGGGCCGATCGGCACCGCGATCATGTCGGCGGCGATGGTCTCGCCAAAGCGCACCCCGGCGTCGAAGCCGGCCGCGACCATGTCGATCAGCGCATCGTTGATCATGATCTCGATGCTGACGTCCGGGAACGCCTTCAGAAAGCGCGTCACGATCGGCAACAGAACGAGCTGCGCGGACTGGCGCGCGGCGGTGAAGCGCAGCATGCCGGCCGGCTTGCCGCGGAAATTGTTGAGGTCTTCGAGCGCGTCGTCGATGTCGCGAAACGCCGGCTTGATGCGGGCGAACAGGCGCTCGCCGGCTTCGGTCAAGGCCACACTGCGCGTGGTGCGGTTCACCAGCCGCAGGCCAAGTCGCTCCTCGATGTTACGCAGCGCGTGGGACAACGCCGATGGCGTGACGCCGAGCTCGGTCGCAGCCGCCCGAAAGCTGCGGTGACGGGCAATGGCGAGAAAGATCGCAAGGTCGGACGGGTCAATCCGCATTGATGAATTTTGCTCAGCAGCCTACGAAATATATAGCTGATTATCTCACCTATGGCGAGGCGATACACGTTGTCCATCAGCTTCGGCACATCGCCGGAGCCTCAAATGGAAAGGGCAACATCATGCGTGTCTGGTTCATCACAGGAGCGTCCCGCGGATTTGGCGCGCTGATCGCCGAGGCCGCACTCAGCGCCGGCGATGCGGTGGTTGCCACCGCGCGCGACCCGTCGACCGTCACCGCGCGGCTCGGCAGTCACGAGCGGCTCCTGGCCACCCGGCTTGATGTCACCAGCGAGGCCGAAGCCCATGAGGCCGCAGGCCAGGCGGTCAAGCGATTCGGGCGCATCGACATCCTCGTCAATAATGCCGGCTACGGCCTGCTCGGTGCGATCGAGGAGGCGAGCGCTGCGGAAACGCAAAAGCTGTTCGGCACAAATGTGTTCGGCCTGCTGAGCGTCACCCGCGCGGTGCTGCCGCATATGCGCCGCCAACGTTCGGGCCACGTCATCAACATCTCGTCGGTCGGCGGCTACACCGGCTATCCCGGCTGGGGTGTCTATGGAGCGACCAAATTCGCAGTCGAAGGCATCAGCGAGGCGCTGGCCGGCGAAGTGGCTCCCCTCGGGATCAAGGTGACCGTGGTCGAGCCGGGCTTCTTCCGCACCGATTTCCTCGACGAGACCTCGCTGTCGCGGACGGCACTCCAGATCGATGACTACAGTGAGACCGTTGGCAAGACGCGCGCGCACGCCGCCGACGTCAATCACGGCCAGCGCGGCGATCCGCGCAAGCTGGCGCAGGCCTTCCTCAAACTGGCGGATGCGGCCAAGCCGCCACTGCGCTTGCCGCTCGGCAGCGACACCGTGGAACGGATCGGGGCAAAGAACGCCTTCGTCGCGCGGGAGCTTGCGGAGTGGCTGACAGTTGCGACCTCGACCGACTTTACCGGCGATCAAGCCATTTGATGCGCGAAAAAATCAGCCCGGTTCTGACTTCACCAGAACCGGGCTTTCAGTCGTGTCAGGCTGTGGCTGAGGGGCTTTCGGCCTGACGGGAAAGGGCGGCGAGACGCCAGCTTGCGCAGGGAATGTCTTTTGGCTCGATGGCGATCTGCTTGTCGAACCGAACCAGCCTCCAGTCGTCGGGATGATTGACGAAGGCAAAGCCGGATTTACGGGCGAGCGAGATCATCACGTCGTTGGCGCGCAGCGTGTCGCCGAAGATGTGCTCGGCGCCAAAGGCGGCCGCGCGGCATTCGAGATTTTTGAGCAGCGCCGTGCCAATGCCGTGGCCCTGCCAGCGGTCGCCGACCGACAAGCCGAACTCGAGGCTCGAAGTCTCGGCCTGGAAAGCATAGCGGGCTTCGCCGACGATGGTTTCGAAACCATCGACGATCATGGTCGCGATCACGCTGAAGCGTTCGCGTTCGCCAACATGGGTGAAGTCGTGCAGCAGCGCCTTCGGCAACTCGCTCAGTGCACCGAAGAAGCGGTTGTAACGGGATCGAGCCGACAGGGAACGAAAATAGTGCTGCAACTCGTCGGTGTCGCGCGGCTCGACGAAGCGCACCGTAAGCGCCTGCCCATGGCGGGTGCGCAGCGTATCCGAGTATTGCTTGAGGTCATCCAGGCGCAGCATGCTCATGAGACTCTCCCGCGGCGAAAACGACCGCCGGCGCCCCTCTTCAGAGGCGGCGCCGGCCGGGCGGCCAATCAGGCCCGCCAGAAAGGTTTTTCAGCCTCAAAACAATGTCACTCCAAGAGAGACCGACGTCCTGGAGATCGCGGGTGGTCCACTGGGACAGCTCTTTGCGGGTGCGGTAGCGCTCGTGCCAGACATGGAGTGTCTCCCCGATCTGGTAGAGCAGGCTCGGCGCATGATGATTTGTCATCGAATTGTGGGTCAACGTAGACATTTTCAGCTCCTGGAGCTAACTTAGATCTGCAATATCTGCTTCGTCCGGCGTTTCGACAAACGACAATTTGTACCTATTCGCATGAAATAAGCTCATGCATCCTGCTGCCAAATGACTGCCAGATTGCCTTCCCTGAACGGTTTGCGGGCCTTCGAGGCCGCCGCACGCCACCTCAGCTTCACGCTGGCCGCGGCCGAACTGAATGTGACGCAGACCGCGATCAGCCATCAGATCCGCAGGCTCGAGGAGGAGCTCGGCATTCGCCTATTCGTCCGCCAGAACCGCGCGCTGGCGTTGACGGCAGAGGCACGCGACTACCTGCCTGGCGTCCGTGCCGCGTTCAACGATCTCAGGCTTGCGACCGACCGGCTGCTCCGCAAGGACGACGACAAGGTGCTGACCGTCTCGACCATCGCCTCGCTCGCCGCCAAATGGCTGTTGCCAAGGCTGACCAATTTCCAGGAGCAGCATCCCGGCATCGACGTCCGCATCACCACATCGACGAGCCTCGTGGATTTCCAGCGCGACAATGTCGATGCCGCGATCCGTTACGGCCGTGGCCAGTGGCCGGGCGTGCGCGCCGAATGGCTGATGCGGGACGAGTTGTTCCCGGTGTGCAGCCCGTCGCTGCTGAGGGGCGACAAGCCGCTGCGCACGCCGCAGGACCTGAAAGACCACGTGCTGCTGCACACCAACAACGGTGACGACTGGCGACTGTGGCTGACGGCTGCGGGGCTCTCGACCAGCATTTCCAAGCAGCCCGGCATCACCTTCGACATGACGCTCATGACGGTGCAGGCAGCGATCGACGGCATGGGGGTGGCGATGGGACGGACCACGTACGTTCAGGACGACATCGCCAAGGGCCGCCTCGTGGTCCCCTTCCGCATCGCGCTTCCAGCGGATGCCGGCTTCTATTTGGTCGCGCCCGATGGCCGCCGCGAGGCGTCGAAACTGGTCGCCTTCCGCGACTGGCTGGTCGCTGCAACGCAGAATAAAGCCTGAAAAATCATGAGCTTCGCTCGTGAAATGGGTTGACTCCCGCACCCCTGCGCGAGAGGGGTAAGACAGATTGTCGCAGCACGATCGGTCGTCCGCCGTGAAAATGAGTTCCGGTCCGGCCACATCTTTTAGGGAGTAAGCGTCATGGCTGGACCGGCCACTTCAACCAATCCGCCCGAGATCAAGTCACGCATCGGCGCCATCCTGCGCGCGACCTCGGGCAATTTCCTCGAGCAGTTCGATTTCTTCCTGTTCGGCTTCTATGCCGCCGCGATCGGCAAGGCGTTCTTCCCCTCGACCAATGAGACGGCCTCGCTGCTCAACACCTTTGGCGTGTTCTGGCTCGGCGCTTTGATGCGCCCCGTCGGCGCGATCGTGTTAGGGGCCTATATCGACCGCATCGGCCGCCGCCAGGGCCTGATCGTCACGCTCGCGATCATGGCGATGGGCACGGTGGTGATCGCGTTCTGCCCGAGCTATGCGACCATCGGCATCGCGGCGCCGATCATCGTGCTGCTCGGCCGCCTGCTGCAGGGCTTCTCCGCCGGCGTCGAGCTCGGCGGCGTGTCGGTCTACCTTGCGGAGATCTCGACGCCTGGCAATCGCGGCTTCTACACCTCGTTCCAGTCCTCGAGCCAGCAGGTCGCGATCTTCGTGGCATCGATCCTCGGCTATATCCTCTCCGAGTTGATGCCGGCCGACATCGTCACCGCCTGGGGCTGGCGCATTCCCTTCTTCGTCGGCTGCCTGATCATCCCCTTGATTTTCTTCCTGCGGCGGACGCTTCAGGAGACGCCGGAATTCCTGGCGATGAAGAAACATCCGACCGCCGCGCAGGTGTTCGCGTCGGCGCTCGCCAACTGGCGCATCGTCATCCTCGGCATGATGATCGCGATCCTCACCACCACGACGTTCTATTTCGTCACGGTCTATACGCCGACCTTCGGCAAGACCGTGCTGAAGCTGTCGACGCAGGATGCGCTGCTGGTCACGCTGCTCGTCGCCGTGACCAACTTCATCTGGAATCCGGTCGGCGGCGCGTTGTCGGACCGCATTGGCCGGAAGCCCGTGCTGCTCACCATCGCCTGCCTGTCGCTGCTGACAGCCTATCCGGCGCTGCATTGGCTGGTGGCCGCGCCGACCTTCGGCAAGCTGCTCGCGGTCGAGATGATGTTCTCGTTCTATTTCGGCGTCTATAGCGGCACCATGCTGGGTGCGCTCGTCGAGATCGTGCCGGCGCATGTGCGCACCACCTGCTTCTCGCTCGCCTTTGCGCTCGCGGCCGCCTTGTTCGGTACCTTCACGCCGTTCGCCTCGACCTGGCTGATCGAAAAGACCGGCGACAAGGCATCGCCCGGCTTTTGGCTGATGTTCGCCGCCGTCCTCGGCATCATCGCTGCCGCGACCGTCTATCGCGGCGGCGGCAAGGCAGTGGCGACGTATGATCCGGTGGCGGAGCCGGTCGCCGGCCACTAGCCGCATCGTCATTCCGGGGCGATGCGAAGCATCGAGCCCGGAAGCCATGGTGCCACAGGAGTGCTGGGAGAAATGGATTCCGGGCTCGCCTCTTCGAGGCGCCCCGGAATGACAGCGGGGTTACAGGTCCACCACCACGTAGTCACTCTCGACTTTGACCGGGATCGTTTCGGCGACATACGGTCCCTTCACGACGCTCGTGCCCGGCTCCACATGAGCGGGATACGCCTTGACGCGGAAGCGGCGGGGGTCGCAGTAGGATTGGCCGGTGCGCACGTCGAATTCCCAGCCGTGCCAGGGGCAGCGGATGATCTCTCCCAGCCTGGTGTATTCAATCTCGCCGGGATCCTTGGATTGCGCGAGCCCGATCAGCGGCCCCTCGCACAACGCTGCGCCCTGATGCGGGCAGCGATTGAGCAGGCCGAAATATTCGCCCTTGATGTTGAAGACCGCGATCGGCCGTCCGTCGATCTCGAGGAATTTTCGTGTGCCTGGCGGAAGTTCATCCACAGGCGCGATCACGTGACGCGCCATGTTAGGTTTGTCGCATGATCTCCGCGCAAACGCGTTCCGCGTTTGTCGCGAGGGAAAACCGCTGCACACTTTTCCGGATCATGCGACAGCGATCCCGTACAGTTTCCGCGCATTGCCCAGATAAAACGCCTCGCGGTTGGTTTCGCTGACGCCGGGCGGCAGCACGCGCGACGGCTCGTCATAGTCCCAATGCGGATAGTCGGTCGCGAACAAGAGCCGGTCCCAGCCGATCCACTTGATGACATCGAACAGGTCTTCGCGCCGCTCCGGATCTTCCATCGGCTGCGTCGTCCACCACACCTGGTCTCGGATATATTCGGACGGCGGCCGCTTCAGATGCGGCACCTCGCTACGCAGTCGCTGCCAGACTTTGTCGAGCCGCCAGGCGAGCGACGGCGCCCAGCCGAAACCGGCCTCGATCATCACCATCTTCAATTTCGGGAAGCGCTCGAAGACCCCTTCCAGCACGAGGCTCGCGAGCGCCGATTGCTGGCACTGCGAATGCCCCACCATTTCCTCGATGTAATAGCTCGGCCAGCCCGACGGCGTGATCGGATTGCCGCCGAAGCCGAAGGCATGCACGCCAACCGGGAGGCCGGCCTCTTCCGCGGCCTGGTAGATCGGCCAATAGCGGCGCTGGCCGAGTGGCTCGACGTTGCGGCTGAGCAGCAGCACCTGGACGAAGTTCTTGTCGCCAGCACGCTCGCGGATTTCGGCGGCCGCAGTCATCGCATCCTCATTGCCGACGACGATCGAGGCCTTCAGCCGCTTGTCCTTGCTGGTCCATTTGTCGATCTGCCAGTCGTTGATCGCCGAGCACAGCGCCGCCGAGAGCTCGTGATTGCGGATGCCCTGCCCGGTGCCGAGCGGATTGAGCACCCCCAGCTGCACGTTGTTGGGGTCGAGATGCTGCTGCTGCATGAAGGAGAGCGAAGAGCCTTGCGGCCCGCCTTCCGGCGGATAGGCATCGCGGCGCGAGGCGTTGGGCTGGGCCTTCGGATAGGGCGGGCCTTCCATCATGCCTTGATAGGCATGCACGCCGTAGACGTCGAGATGATGCTGCCAGCGTTTGGCGAGATAGGGATAGAGCTCGGTCCGGGTCGCGCGCGCCGGGTGGATATCGCAGTCCGCAATTGCGGTCTTGGTGGTCAGGGCAGACGCGGACTCGGTCGCTTCGCGGAACTGGATATTCATCGCCTTGCCTCCTTTGGCAGCGGCTAACTCAGGCGGGGATAGGTTGCATGCGGATTGTCGATCATGATCTTGCGCACGAGATCGGGGGATAGACCTTCGGGCAGCGCGTCCTGGCCGTCGAATTGCCAGTGCGGATAGTCCGTGGAGAATAGGACTAATTCGTCGGACTGCATATGATCAAACAGGCGAATTAATGTCGCCTGTTCCGGCGGCGCGTCAAACGGCTGCAACGAAAAGCGGATGTTGCTGCGCACAATCTCCAGTGGCGCGCGATCGACCCAGGGCGTTTCCATCCGCACCCCGCGCCAGAACTTGTGCAGCCGCCAGAGATAGGGCGCGACCCAGGTGATACCGGATTCCAACATCACCATCTTCAGCCTCGGATGGCGGGCGAACACGCCCTCTACGATCAGGCTGGTGAGCTGGGTCTGGAACGCCTGCGCCTGGCCGACATAGTCCTCGATGTGATACGAACCCCACCCCACAGCGGTCGGCGGGTTGTGATAAGCGGAACCGGCATGAATGCCTATCGCGAGGTCCAGCCGCTCCGCCGCCGCATAGATCGGCCACAGCGCGCGCTTTCCCAGCGGCGTGTCGCCCATGACAAGCATCAGCACCTGCACGAAGCGCTTGTCGACCGCGCAGCGTTCGATCTCGGCGACCGACTTCTCGACATTTTGAATGGGAATGACGATCGAGCCACGCAGCCGCGGTTCCCGGTCAAGCCATTCCCTTGCCAGCCAGTCGTTCAGCGCGCGGCAGAAGGCGTTTTGCATGTCTTCGGAAAACACCATCTGCACGCCATAGAGCGGGCTGCAGATGGCGTAACTGAGCGCGAAGGGATCGAGCACATGGCGCTGCATGTCCTCCAGATGCGATCCCGGCTTGCCGGCCTCAGGACGCCAATCCGGGCGTGCCGTGATCGGCGAATTCTGCGGATAGGACTGCGAGATCAGATCGACCATGCCACGCGTCGTCACCTGGTCGCGCCAGTAATCGTTCAGATACGGCAAAAGGCTGGTGAGATGCGGCACCGCCGGGTGCACGTCGCAGTCAACACCGCCGGCGATCAGGGACGTCATGACGCTTCCTTTTCACGCGCGCTTGGCCGCATCGCTTGTTGACGCCATTCAAGCAGGCCTGCAGGCCGCCTGCAACTCGGCCAGCGCCGCTGTCATATGCTAGAAGAGCGCAGCTAGGTTGCTCGGGAGTGAAGCGCAAGATGAAAGAGCTCGTGGGGATTGCGGAACAGGTCGCGGCCAAATTGATTGCGCGCAAACAGACCATTGCGGTGGCGGAATCCTCCGCAGGCGGCCTGATCGCCGCAAGCCTGCTCGCGGTGCCCGGCGCGTCGGCCTATTTCCTCGGCGGCGCTGTGGTCTACACGCGCGATGCGCGACGCGCGCTGATGGATATTTCGGATGACGGCATGAAGGGCTTTCGTTCCTCGTCCGAGCCTTACGCAAAACTGCTCGCCGAGCAGATGCGCGAGCGCTTCGGTTGCGACTGGGGCCTGTCCGAGACCGGCGCGGCCGGCCCAACCGGCAATCGCTACGGCGACGCCGCCGGCCATAGCTGCATGGCAATCGCCGGCCCCGCGACCGAGGTGATGACGCTGGAGACCGCCAGCAACGACCGCTTCGCGAACATGCAGATGTTTGCCGCCACGGCGCTGCGACTGCTGCTGAAGAATTTGGACGGGTGAGTACGAGCGTACGCCATATCTTCAATGTCGTCCTGGCGAACGCCAGGACGACATTGAGCCTGTTGCTGCTATCTCCCCAGATGCTTCGTAAAAATTCGCACCACATACCCCTTGAAGCGCGGCGCTTCGTCGTAGAGGTCCGATGCGATCCGTTCGATGGTCTCGCGCAGTGAGAGGAATTGCGCCTGACGTGCGCTGCTTTCCGTGCCTTGCATGCCGGCGAGCTCATCCATCGCGGCGTCGCTGATCTGGCACGTCACTTCTTCGCCATCGTCAAGCATGGTGAAGCGGAAGGCCAGACGTTCGAGGTCATGGCCAATGATCTTGTCGCGCGTCAGCGGCATCCAGATTGTCCCGGTCGCGCCCCGGCCGGGACAATGCTGAAATTATTGCGGCTTGTCACCGCTTTTGGGGTGAGTTAGCCGTCAATACACCAGCGCCGTGCCTGTCGGCTTGTCCAGTGCAGCCGCGAGCGACTTGTACTCCTCGCAACTCGTGCCGCAAATCGCGGCGATCCTGTCCAGGTGATACATCGCCTGCTCGCGATTGCCCTGTTCGAGCTGCCACAGGCCGTAATACTGCCAGGTCAGCACGTGGTTCGGATCGATGGCCAGGGCGTGCTCATACCAGATCTGCGACTGCTTGTAGTCACCGAGCTTGCGGTAGGAATAGCCGATGAGGTTGGCAACGTTCGGATTGTCGTCACGGCCGAGCGCCTTGAGCTGTGCGATCGCGGAGGCGTAGTCGTTGCGCTCATAGATTGTGTCGTAGGCGGCGCGATAGGCCGCCGCAAAGGTGGGTTCGCCGATGCTCGACTGGTTGTTGGGCTTCTTGCCCTTCTGGGTGGCCTTCGTGTTGGAGCGATTTGGATAGGACGGCGCCGGC